>NZ_JANWXB010000420.1 GCF_025055495.1 Thermoflexus sp.
AAAACGAGATTTTGGAGGCTGGGGCGCTGCCTTCAGCGGCGCCCCAGCCCCTAAACCCGCAGGAGGGAAGGATTCCGCAGCCCTGCCTCCCCCGATCTCCCTTTCCCGGCGCCTCAGGGATGGACCACACGCCCGACGAAGAGGACCGCGCCCGTCGGAAGGTCCCGGATGAGGAAAATGAAGGGTCGGTCCACCTTCACCTCCACCGGGGCCAGGCCGATGGCGGTTGCTTTCATGACCACGGCGGTCGCCGCGGCGGCCTCCGTCCCGGCCTCGTCCACGGCGACGAAGGCTTTGTGCAGGACGTCGCCGATGAAGAGGTTGCGGGTGCCGTCCATCCCCGAAAAGTCCGCCTCGCCCGGGGTGAAGGCGACCCGCATCCCCATCGCCCCCAGGGCCTCCGCGAGGCGGAAGAAAGATTCCACCCGGAACCGCGGGAAGGTCAGGGCAACCTCCCGGGGCGTGAGACCCTGCAGGATCTCCTGCAGGCGCGCCGTGTCCAGGGAGGCCTCGAAGGTCTCAAACTGGCCCCGCTTCGGGGCGATGACGACCATCGCCAGCTCCCAACCGTCGTAGGGGATCTCCACCGCTTGGTAGTCCTCGCCCTCCGCATAGCCCATCCTCGTGGTCTGCTGCATCATCGGCACGCGGATCTCCGTGCCGTCCAGGAGGTAGAACGCGTCCTCGCGGGTGAGATCCGGATCGAAGGGTTCGGCCCATGCGGCATTGAAGTAGAGGGCGTTGGTCAGGACCAGGCGGGTCAAGGGGTCGATCGCGTTCGGCGGGATGAGGTCCTGGATGCGGCCTTCGGTCTGCTGGCGGACCCAGTCGTTGATGAGGGCGCGGGCGGCCTCGGGATCCCGAGCGAAATCCACTCCCCTTAGCCCCGCGCCGTAGTGCTCGGCCAGAAGGTCCAGGAACTCCGATCGGAAGGGATGACCCACCTGTCCCCAGAGGGCGTTGACGATCCGGAGCCGGAAGCCCTTTTCGTCCTTGCCTTTGGCTCCCTGCCCCCGGCGGATGAGGGCCTGGTCCAGCGCGTTGAACGTCGGGTGGAGCCGATCCGAGGGAAGGGAAAAGCGAAGGGTCCGGGCCATCGCCTGCTCCGTCTCGCCGCGGGCACCTGCGTAGGTCATCGCCAGGGCCAAGGAGATGCTGTAGGGGGAATAGAAGAGGTTCCCGCCCTGGGACTTCCGGAGGTGATGATAGAGATCCAGTGCGAACGCTGTGTTCCCCTGAACCAGTTGCTCCAGGTCCTGAAGGGAGGCTTCGGGCGCGGCGCTCCGGGGCTTGCTGGACTGCAGGATGTGGACGGGCAGGGGTTGGACAACCGTAGGCGGGGCCTGGGCTCCCGCGAGCGGACCGGCCGGGCGGACGCATGCGGCCATGGCGCTCAGAAGAAGGAGGCCAGACAAGAGATACGCGAGAACGGTCTTCATTTTTCCTCCTTTCCGGGTGGCGCCGTTTCGCGGAGCTCGCGGTGCAGTAGGCTCATGACTCTTGACGAAGCCGCGTTCCGATGAGTTCCCGATTTCGGGGAACCCTCACGGGCTCCCGCTAGGCGCCACGCCGGCGTGGCGCTCGGCTAAGCGAAGAGAGGGGCTGGGGGCCCGAAGCCCCCAGCCCACCCTAAAAAACCCTCAAATCCAGGATACAAAGCGCTTGTTTCCCAGGGATGACCTCAGTCCTCTCCACAGAGGAACGCCCGTGATGGTTCGCGCTTGCCGTTGTGAAAGATATCACTTGTTGCATCCCCCCGCATCTTTGACGATATAGGGTAGGGAAGACGAACGAAATTTGGAGAGCCCAAAGGCGGTCAAGGCGACCCTCTGGAGGGCCAAAGCGCTTCCCGGGAACCCCATAAGGGAGTCCCGTCGGCTGGGGTCGGGATAGAGTGGCAGATGGGATGCCCGGTCCGGAGGTTCGCGTCGACGAAAGGCAGGGGCGGGCAAGGGGTGTTCCCACAGCCTCTTCCCGCGCCTTCGGGTCGTGGAGAAGGGGCACGGGCCTGCGCCGGGGGAAGCACCCGGGCCGCTGATCCCTGGATCGATGATCCGAAGCCCGATTGCGAAGTGGCGATCGCGAGGGGAAAGCCTTCCCAGCTTGATGAAAGGAGCGTGGCGATGGCCTCTCTGGAGCCCCGAATCCATTACGAAGCGGATTTGGATCCCTCCTTCGCCCGTGAGATTATCGCGTCCAGTGGTTCCCCTTCATTGATGTCCTGCATTCAATGCGGGACCTGTAGCAGCGCCTGCCCGCTCAGCTTGTATATGGACTACACCCCGCGGCGCATCATCGCCATGGTTCGGGAAGGATTCAAAAAGGAGGTGCTGCGCAGCCGGACGATCTGGCTGTGCGCTTCCTGCTATGCCTGCACGGTTGAGTGCCCCAAACAGATCCGCATCACGGATGTTATGTATGCCCTCAAGCGCTACGCCATTCGTGAAGGTGTTCATCCCCCTCGATTCCCGATCCCGGTCCTGGCTCGCCTGTTCTACGACACTGTTCGCCGCCGCGGCCGCCTCACCGAGAGCTGGGTGGTCGCGCGGCTTTACCTCCAGACGATGCCGCTGCGCATCCCGGGGATGTCCACGTTGGGGTGGAAGCTGCTGCGACGCGGCCGCTTCCCGCTCCTCCCTGAGGGGATCCGGGATCGTCGGGGGTTGCAGCGGGTGTTGCGCGTTGTGGAGCGACGGGAGGTTGCCCGATGAGCTACCTCTACTTCCCCGGCTGCTCGCTGAAAGGAACCGGTCGGGCTTATGAGGAATCCCTCCTGGCGGTGTTCCGGGCCCTGGGGATTCCACTGGCCGAGCTGGCGGACTGGAACTGCTGCGGGGCCACGGCCTACATGTCCATCGATGAGCGCCAAGCGTTCGCGCTGGCGGCGCGGAACCTAGCCTTGGCAGAGGCCCAGGGCGCCTCGGACAACGGAGCCATCCAATTGATCGCTCCGTGCAGCGCGTGCTATCTGGTGCTCCTGAAGGCGCAGCGGCATCTGATGACCGACACCGCCTTCCGTCAGGAGATGTCTGGTGTGCTTCCGGGAAACATGGGCGATCCGGGCCAGATCCGAATCCGCCATCCGCTGGACGTCCTGGTTCACGACGTGGGGCTACAGGAGATCGCCCGCCACGTGCGGCAGCCGCTCCGCGGTTTGAAGGTCGCCAGCTACTACGGCTGTCAGATCGTGCGGCCGTTCGCCCTGTTCGACCGCCCCCATGATCCATCCACCATGGATGATCTCGTCCGCACCCTGGGCGCGGAGCCGGTGGACTGGCCGCTGAAGACCCATTGCTGCGGCGGAAGCCTCACCGGGACGATGCCGGAGGTGGGGTTGCGACTGAACTATTTGTTGCTTCGGGAGGCGCAACGGCGAGGGGCCGACTTGATCATCACCGTGTGCCCGCTGTGCCAGTTCAACCTGGAAGCCTATCAGGATTTCATCCGCCGGCGCTACCCGGATCTGGCCCCAATGCCCGTGCTGTTCTTCACCCAGCTGATCGGGATGGCCATGGGTCTTCCCCCCCGTGAGCTGGGGTTGCAACGTTTGCTGATCCCGGTCGAGGGGCGAATGGCGGCGTTATCGAAGGAGGGAGCTCATGCGCGCGCATGAAATCTACCCGAACGGGGGCCCTCGCATCGGTGTCTATGTTTGCCATTGTGGATTCAACATCGCGGGGAAGGTGAACGTTCGCGAGGTTGTCGAGTTCGCCAAAACGTTGCCCTTCGTGGTGGTCGCCCGCGAGTATAAGTTCATGTGCTCCGATCCCGGCCAGGAGATGATCCGGGAAGACGTGCGGGAGCACCGGCTGGACCGGGTGGTGGTGGCCGCATGTTCCCCATCGCTGCATGAGGCCACCTTCCGCAGGGCCCTCGAGCAGGCGGGCCAGAACCCCTTCTTCTTCCAGATGGTGAACATCCGCGAACACGTGAGCTGGGTGACCGAAGATCCGCGGGAGGCCACCGAAAAGGCGAAGGCGCTGGTGGCCGCCGCCGTCCGGCGGGTGATCTTCCACGAACCCCTGCAACGCCGGCGTGTCCCGGTGAAGGACCGCGTGCTGGTGGTCGGCGGCGGGATCGCGGGGATCCACGCCGCCCTGACCCTGGCGGACGCCGGCAAGCACGTCTACTTGGTGGAGCGGGAGCCCACCATCGGCGGCCATATGGCCATGTTCGATAAAACCTTCCCCACCCTGGATTGCGCCGCCTGTATCCTGACCCCGAAGATGTCGCAGGTTGCAGCGCATCCCAACATCACTCTCTGGACCTATTCGGAGGTCATCCAGGTCGAGGGGTTCGTGGGGAACTTCCGCGTCCGGGTGCGCCGGAAGCCCCGCTACGTGATCGAGGAGCTCTGCGTGGGATGCCTGCAGTGCATCGACGCTTGCGTGTATAAGGATGCCCGCTTCCCGGACGAGTTCAACCTGGGCCTGGGCAAGCGCAAGCCGATCTATATCCCCTTCCCTCAGGCCACCCCGCGGGTGGTGCTCATCGACCCGGAGACCTGCATCTGGTTCAAGACGGGCAAGTGCAAGCAGACCTGTCTGGAAGCCTGCGAACGGGCGGCCATCGACTTCAAGCAGCAGGAGCGGATCGAAGAGATCGAGGTCGGGGCGATCATCCTGGCGACCGGGTTCAAGACGTTCGACGCCCGGCGGATCCCCGAATACGGTTACGGGAAATACCCGAACGTCTACACCGCCCTGGAGGTCGAGCGCCTGGTGAACGCCTCCGGCCCGACGGGGGGCGAGGTTCGATTGCGCGACGGCCGCATCCCGAAACGGGTGGGGATCATCCACTGCGTGGGATCGCGGGATGAGCGCTTCAACCGATATTGCTCCCGCGTCTGCTGTATGTATTCCCTGAAGCTGGCTCATCTGATTAAAGAGCGAACCGGTGCCGAGGTCTACAACTTCTACATCGACATGCGGACTCCTGGCAAAGGTTATGAGGAGTTCTATGATCGCCTGCTCCAGGAGGGCGTGCACTTCATCCGGGGCCGCGTAGCCGAGGTCACGGATTGGGCCATCACCCCGGATGAGGAGGGGAAGCTGATCATCCGGGTGGAGGATACCCTGGTTGGCGCCGTGCGTCGCATCCCGGTGGATATGGTGGTTCTGGCAGTGGGCCTGGAGCCCCAGCCGGACGCCGATGAGGTGCGCCGGATGTTCAACATCTCGTGCAGTAAGGAGGGCTTCTTCCTGGAGCGCCATCCCAAGCTGGCGCCGGTCTCCACGTTCACCGATGGGATCTTCCTGGCCGGGGCCTGCCAGGGTCCCAAGGATATCCCGGACAGCGTGGCCCAGGCCGGGGCGGCGGCGGCGGAAGCCCTCGCTTTGATCGATAAAGGTTTCGTGGAGCTGGAACCGAACACGGCCTACATTGTGGAAGCGCTGTGCTCCGGCTGTAAGACCTGCATCGGCCTCTGCCCGTATAACGCCATCTCGTTCGACGAAGCCCGGATGATCGCCGTCATCAACGAGGCGTTGTGCAAGGGTTGCGGCACCTGCGTGGCCGCCTGTCCGTCCGGAGCGGCCCGACAGCATCTCTTCGAGGACGCCCAGATCTTCCAGGAGATCGAAGGAGTGCTGGCCTATGTCTGAGCGACCCGTTGCTGGGGACAAAGGTTTCGAGCCGCGCATCGTGGCGTTCTTCTGCAACTGGTGCACCTACACCGCGGCGGATCTGGCCGGGACCGCCCGCATGGCCTATGCGCCGAACGTCCGGATCATCCGCCTGATGTGCTCCGGACGGCTGGATCCGCAATTCGTCCTGGCCGCCTTCCGCCACGGCGCCGATGGGGTCCTCATCGGGGGCTGCCATCCAGGGGATTGCCATTACCAGGAAGGCAACTACAAGGCCCTGCGGCGATACCTGTTGCTGAAGCGGCTCCTGCGGGAGATGGGCATCGAGGAGGAACGCCTGCGGCTGGTCTGGATCTCGGCCTCGGAAGGGGATCGCGTTCAGAAAGTGGCCAATGAATTCACCGAGACCATCCGCCGGCTGGGCCCCCTCCGCCTGGCGCCGCGCCCCGGAATGATCCGTCTTCCCGCTGCGGCCCAGCCGGAGCCTCAGCCTGCCGCCCGGGAAGGAGTCCTGCCATGAGCAAACCGAAGGTCGCTTTCTACTGGTGCGCCTCCTGTGGGGGCTGCGAGGAGGCGGTGGTGGATCTGGCGGAGGAGATCCTCCAGGTGGTGGAGGCGGTGGAGATCGCCTTCTGGCCGGTGGCCCTGGATTTCAAACGGGAAGACGTGGAGCGCCTCGCCGACGGGGAGCTGGTGGCCACCTTCATCAATGGCGCCATCCGAACCTCCGAACAGGCCGAAATGGCGCATCTGTTACGGGCCAAATCCCAGATCCTGATCGCCTTCGGCAGCTGCTCCCACACCGGCGGCGTCCCCGGGCTCGCCAACCTTTACGATCGGGAGGAGATCCTCCGGTATGTATACGAGGAAGCTCCCAGTGTGATCAACCCCCAGCGGGTGCGCCCGGAGGAACGCATCGAGGTCGACGAAGGAATGCTGACCCTCCCGAGCTTCTGGGGTGCGGTTCAGACCCTGGACCAGACAGTGGAGGTCGATTACTATCTGCCGGGATGCCCACCCCCGGTGGGGCTGATCCGCAGCGCCCTCCAGGCGCTCCTGTCGGGAAACCTGCCGCCGAAAGGCTCCGTGCTGGCTCCGGATGTCGCCCTGTGCGCCGAATGCCCCCGCAAACCGACCAAGCCGGAGCGCCTGGCGCTGAAAGAGCTGAAGCGGCCTCATCAAGTGCTGATCGATCCGGAGACATGCCTGCTGGCCCAGGGGCTGCTCTGTTTGGGCCCGGCCACCCGGAGTGGATGCGGCGCCGCCTGTATCACCGGGAATATGCCCTGCACCGGCTGCCTGGGGCCCACCAGCCGCGTTCTGGACGGCGGAGCCAAAGCCCTCTCCGCCGTGGCCTCCATACTGGACGCGACGGGGGAGGCGGAGATCGAGCGGATCCTGGAAGGAATCCCCGATCCGGTGGGCCTGTTCTACCGTTACAGCCTCCCGGCCTCGCTCCTCTATCGCCGGGTGGGTAACGGCGAGCGCGCTCGGGAAGGGAGGTCCTCATGAGCCGCCGCGAGATCCTAATCGATCCCATCACTCGCCTGGAAGGGCACGGCAAGATCCATATCTTCCTGAACGAGAAGGGGGAAGTGGAGCGGGCCTATTTCCAGGTCCCGGAGCTCCGGGGGTTTGAGAAGTTCGCCGTCGGGCGTCCGGCCGAGGAGATGCCGCAGATCACCTCGCGGATCTGTGGGGTCTGCCCCACGGCCCATCATATGGCCGCCACGAAGGCCCTGGACGATCTTTACCGGGTGGATCCTCCGCCGGCGGCCAAGAAGATCCGGGAGCTGGTGTATTGCACGTTTATGGCGGAAGATCACGCCCTTCACTTCTACTTCCTGGGCGGGCCGGATTTCGTCGTTGGCCCCACTGCCCCCAAGGCCGAGCGCAACATCCTGGGGGTCCTCGCCCGGGTCGGCCTGGAGATCGGGCGGGAAGTGATCGGCGTGCGCAAGCAGCTGCGGGATCTGATCACCCGTGTCGGCGGCAAAGTCGTTCACCCGGTTTTTGGCCTCCCCGGCGGCATCGCCAAGCCCCTGACCCCGGAGGATCGTGAGGCTTTCCTGGCCGGGGCCGAGCGGGCCGTCCAGTTCGCCCTGTTCAGCCTTGGGCTGTTTGAAAGGATGGTCTTGAAGAATCCCGAATATGTGGAGTGGATCCGCTCGGAGGCGTACACCCATCGCACTTACTACATGGGGCTGGTGGACGACCAGAACCGGGTGAACTTCTACGACGGATGGCTCCGGGTGGTGGATCCCAACGGCCGGGAGTTTGTGAAGTTCCGGGTCCAGGATTACCTGAAACACATCGCGGAGCGCGTGGAGCCCTGGAGCTACGTCAAGTTCTGCTACCTGAAGGAGGTGGGCTGGAAGGGCTTCGTGGACGGCCCGGAGAGCGGGGTCTACAGCGTGGCGCCTCTGGCCCGCCTGAACGCCGCCGAGGGCATGGCCACCCCGCGAGCCCAGGAGGCCTACGAGCAGTTCTACGCGACGCTGGGCGGCAAGCCGGTCCATCACACCTTAGCCAACCACTGGGCACGCCTGATCGAGCTGCTCTACGCCGCGGAGCGGATGCTGGAGCTGGCCCGGGACCCGGAGATCCTGGATCCTCGGGTTCGCACCCTGCCGGCCGCCGTCCCGCGGGAAGGGATCGGGGTGGTGGAGGCCCCCCGTGGAACCCTGATCCATCATTACGAAACCGATGAGCGGGGGCTCATCACCCGGGCCAACCTGATCGTGGCCACCCAGAACAATGCCGCCCGCATCGCCATGTCCGTGGACAAGGCGGCGCGCGCGGTGATCCGGAATGGGGAAGTGGATGAGAGGATCCTGAATCAGGTGGAGATGGCCTTCCGGGCTTACGATCCGTGTCACGCCTGCGCGACCCACGCGTTGCCGGGCCAGATGCCGCTTCTCATCCGGATTTACAATCCGCGTGGGGAAGTGGTGCGCGAGATCCGTCGGGATTAAGCGCTTGTTCCGAAAAACGAGTTGCTCTTCGGTTTGATCCTCCCTCGGGAGCTTTCGGGATGGGCGAGCCGTCGCGGGCGGTCCGCCCATCCCTGAGTTGTTTTTCCCCAGACTGATTCTTGATCCTTCGAACGCCCTCTGCATATTGAGGCAACGAGTTCGATCCGAGCGCCCTCAGGGGAGAAGCAGGCCAGGCCCTCTCCTCTCCCCAGGATCCCAGGGGCCTGAAGGGGGGCCCTTGCCCTCCGGAGCGGCTTCGGCTTCTCAAATCCCCTGTTCGTAACAGGACGAAGCCGGAGGAGCCCGGGAGGCGGCCGCGCCTCCTCATCGACCGGGCATCTCCGGATCCGTGGTCGTTCCGGCAGCCTTCTTGGGGGAGGACTTCCACTCTCGCACCTGTTCCCGAACCTGACGGACCAATTCCGGAAGCGCCTCGCGGACCGCAGGGGTCAGATCGCCGCCAATGGTGAGGGGATCTGCCACTTCCATCGCGTAAATCTCAATGCGCTCCGGAAACGGGATCTGCAGCGCGCGGGCGACTGCCAGCATTTCGGGGAGCCCCGCATAGTGGGGGGAAGGCGCCCGCACCGACCCCAACTCCTCCACCCGCCACCTCCAGATCGTCCCGGGCGGGGCTTGGCCGGTTTGAACGGCATCGATCAGAATGACCCGATCGTATCCGATCAGAAGATCCAGCAACGCCAGACCGGAAAGAGGGCTCTCCACCAGCTCGACCTCCCCGATCTCCCCGAGTTCCTCCCGGAGGGCACGAACCGCCAGCAGGCCCACGCCGTCATCGCTCAGAAGATCGTTGCCCAGGCCCAGGATCAGGATCTTCATCGTCGCCTGGCCCTCCAGTATATCCGACACAACATGAACGCAAGATGCAACTTCCGAGACCTCCCGGGGGATTAGGGCTGGGGCGCTGCCTTCAGCGGCGCTCCGGTATTTTTAGAGAGGAAGGCCCAGCCTGTTTCCCTCCCCCAGGTGCTCAGAGCCTATCTCCAGGATCTACCACCCCGAAAGAGGGTGTTATCCGTTACAATTATAGAAGTTACGTCGCCGGGAGCCGACCGAACGAGGTGGAATCGGCCTATCTCCATCTCGAGGAGGCAAGCGGCGTAACCCCTGGGGGAAAACCGGAGGAGGTCGGTCGGTATGCCCTTTGCCCGTCTGAGCGATCCGGGATATCTGCTGGCCCTGGCGGTGATCTTCCTGTTCGCGCTGCCGCTTCACGAGCTGGCCCACGCCTGGGTGGCGGAACGTCTGGGGGATCCCACGCCGCGCCGTTATGGAAGGGTGACCCTGAACCCGATGGCCCATCTGGATCCCATCGGCGCTCTGATGCTGGTGCTGGCCGGGTTCGGATGGGCCCGTCCGGTCCCCGTGAACCCGCTTTATCTCCGCTATGGCCCGCGGGTGGGGATGGCGCTGGTGGGCGGCGCCGGGCCGTTGACGAACCTCTTTCTGGCCGGCCTGGGGATCCTGGCCTATCGGGCAGCCCTCGAAGTGTCGGCGCTTCTGAACTTCGTTCCTGTCCTTCAATTCCTAAGCGCGTGGATTTTTATTAACATCGGCCTGGCGGTTTTTAATATGCTTCCTCTGCCCCCGCTGGACGGCTATCGGGTGCTGCAAGGGTTGCTCCCGCCGGATCTGGCATACGCCTACGCCCGGCTGGAGGCCTATGGGCCGTTGTTGCTGCTGCTTTTCCTGGTGCTGGATCGGCAACTGGGCCTTCTGTGGAGTGTGTTGCAGCCTTTTTACGGGCTGGCGTTCCGGTTGATGCATTTATGACGGGGGGTGGACGAGCTCCCGATTTCTCTCGCAGGAGGGGTGGGGGCGCGCCTCGTCTGTGGTCGTGCTCCGCTGCAAGCCGATGTTCTGGGGGTGGCGGTGCGGACAGCGAAGCCGTCCGCACCGCCATCCCAATCTTTCTATCTCCACGCGGCCCTGCAGTGCGGGAAGAGGAATGCGCCTGACTGCGAATGGGCCGTAAGCGGAATCATCCTCCTATGGTCATCCGGCGGAAGGCCTCCG
>NZ_JANWXB010000422.1 GCF_025055495.1 Thermoflexus sp.
GGGGGCCTTGGGCCCCCCGCCCCGCCCCCGCAAACCCCAAAGCACTATGTGCGATCTC
Source organism: Thermoflexus sp. (assembly GCF_025055495.1). Taxonomy (GTDB): domain Bacteria; phylum Chloroflexota; class Anaerolineae; order Thermoflexales; family Thermoflexaceae; genus Thermoflexus. Next base: position 59 of record NZ_JANWXB010000422.1, read on the forward strand.
CGAACGCCCCCCCGGGCATTAGGGCTGGGCCGGCACCGAAGGTAGCGCCCCAGCCCAAAAACGATTTTTCTCCCCCCTCCCTCGGGCCCCAGGGGCCCTGGCTGGCTTCCCTCCTGACGGCGCGTGGATTGGACTCGACGCCTGATGTTGCACAGGACGTCTTTTGTATCCCCCAAGGCGTCCGGCAGTCCCTAAGCGCCAGGGGGTTATTCATACCGCAAGGCCACGATCGGATCCAGCCGCGCCGCCCTCCAGGCCGGATAGAGCCCGAAAAAGAGACCAACTGCCGAACTGATTCCCACCGCCAGCATCACAGCCCCAGGGGTCACAATCGCCTGAAACGCCCCTCCGGCCAGGGCCGAGATCAATTGCGCCACGATGATCCCCAGCAGAACCCCCAACCCACCTCCGATCAGCGAAAGCACCACTGTCTCGATCAGGAACTGGAGCAGAATATCCCGTCGCCGGGCTCCCACGGCTTTGCGCAGGCCGATCTCCCGGGTGCGTTCCCGCACCGAGACCAGGGTGATGTTCATAATCCCAATCCCTCCGACCAGCAAGGAGATCCCAGCGATCGCGGAGAGAAAGGCGGTGAGGATCGTCGTGAGATTGCCGAAGAGACTCAGGATCTCCTCCTGGGAAACCACGGTGAAGTCTTCATCCTCCCGGAAGCGGATCCCGTGGCGTTCCCGCAGGATCGTGACCGCCTGCTCCTGAGCCGCGCGGATCCGCTCATGGGAACGGGCGACCAGCACAATGGCCGTGAGGCCCGGTTCCCCTCCGCGCCCCCGCAAGCTGTAGAGATACTGATGCATGGTGCTTAACGGGATCAGCACCACCTCGTCGTCATTCCCGAAAGAGGTCCCGCCCTTTCGGCTCAGCACGCCGATGACGCGGAAGGGGATATCCCGGATCCGAATCAACTGCCCGATGGGGTCCCGTTCCCCAAAGAGTGCTCGAGCGGTCTCGGCGCCCAGCAGCGCCACCCGGGCCCGGGTTCGTTCATCCTCCGGTTCGATGAAACGGCCTCGATCCACCTGCCAGTTCCGGGCGATTTGATACTCCGGGGTAACCCCGCGCACGGTCACCGCCGTTCGTTCTTTCTCTGAAGCAATGGGGAAAGTCTGGGCCACCAGGGGGGCTACCATCCCAATGTCCGGGGCCCGGACCGGGTCCTGCAGGGCCTGGGCGTCGCCCAGGGTCAGAACAGGGCGCATCAGGCCGGATTGCTGCGCAGCGGCCCGCGTGAATCCGCTCTGGGAGAATCCTCCCGGGAAGACGAATAGAACGTTGGGTCCGATGGCCTGGACCTGGCGCTGGATATAGTCCTGCACGCCCTGGCCGGCGGCCAGCAAGGCGATCACCGCGCCCACGCCGATGAGGATCCCCAGCAAGCTGAGAGCCGTGCGAAGTTTATTGGCCAGCAGGCTCTGGGTGGCGGTCTGCAGATTCTCTTGAAGAAGGGCTAACACAGGAGGCCTCCACAGTGCTCTAAAAAGATC
>NZ_JANWXB010000426.1 GCF_025055495.1 Thermoflexus sp.
GGGGGCCTTGGGCCCCTCGTACCGCCCCCGAAAACCCCCAAATGAAAAGTGGACAAAGCACTACCAACGGAGCGTGTTGGACTCCATCGATGGCCCCTTGGGCCGTGGGGAGGGGATTTTTCGTCAGCGTTGGGGGCAGGCGAGGCCGTTTCCTGACGCCAGGCCCGGATCCACACCTCTCCCCCGTACGGGCTGAATTTCCGGGCGTTATCCAGGAGGTTGTTCATCACCTGCTCGAGCTGAAGGGGATCTGCGTGCACCCTCCCTAGGTCCGGAGCGATCTCCAGACGCAAGCGCAATCTCGCCCGGGCCATCGCAGGCTCCCAGGATCGGACGATCTCCTCGAGCCATGGTCCGAAATCCAATTCTTGCAGGTGGAGGATTGATGGTTTCTGGAGATCCTGAAGGATCAGGAGTTGCTCGATCAACGCCCGTAAATGCCTTGCCCGGTCGCGGATCAGGGTGAGCTTCTCCAGAAGCCATGGGGGCAGCTCGCCGGAAGGCTCATCCAGGATGAGGTCCAGGTGGCCCAGGATGATCGCCAGGGGCATACGCAATTCATGGGAGACGTTTTGGATGATCTGTTCCCGCAACGCCAGCGCTTCCTGCAGCGCCTGGTTGAGGGTTTCGAGGCGGGCTGCCTGCTCCCGGGTGCGTTCCAGCAGCCGGGCGCTGTGAACCCCCAGGGCCAGCAGGTCTGCCACGCTATGAAGAAGGGCGCGGGTCTCGGCGTCGAAGGGGCGAGGGGAGCGCCAGATTACGTGGAGGACGCCCAGGGTTTCGCCCTGGCGGCGCATGGGGATGGCCGCATGGCTGTGGATCTTCTCGCGCTCCACGATCCAGCGGCTGAGGGGAGGATAGGGGTAACGAGCGCAATCCTCCACCCAAAGGGGCTCTCCTTGAGTTGCCACCCGGTTGGTGATGGTCTCCTCTACCCCTTCCCATACCGCCCGGGTGACCGGGGCGGCGGAGTAGCCCACTTCCACCACGACCCGGAGCCGTCCCGACCCGCCTTCGTCCGCGATGTAAACGCTGGCCCCGTCAGCGGGGAGAAGAGGGAGGATCACCTCCACCGCATGTCGCATCATACGGGGCAGTTCCCGTGGTTCTACCAGGGTTTGCGCGGTCGCGTAAAGGATCTGCAACCGCGCCGACTGATTCCGGAGATCCTCCAGGATCCGCGTTCGCTCCACCGCGATGGCGACATGCATGGCCGCTGCCTGGGCCAGTCGGATTTCCTCCTCGGAGAACATCCGGGGCCGGCGAACGCTGTCCAAGCCAATGGTGCCGATCACTTCCCCATGGATGACCATGGGAACGATCAGGAGGGACTGAATCCCCAGCTCAGCCAAGCGGAGGCCTACTGGACCCAATCGGGGATCAATGGCGGCCTGATGGATCTGAAGCGGGCGCTGGGTGGCCAGGATTTGCACCATCGAGGGGTTCTCGGCCGCCGGGATCATCAGCCCCAACCCGGAAGGGGTTCCGATCGGATTGTATTCCGCAACAACCAGGAGACGATCGCCGGGCTGCTGTCGCAGCGCGATCGCTCCCCGATCGACCCCCAGGGCCTGGACAAGTTCTGTGATCGCGACCTGGAGCACCTCCGGAAGCGTCAGGGGTTCGTGGACCGCGGTGAGCAGCCGGTTCAGGAGGGCCAGATGCTCCGCCTGCCGGCGCGTCTCCGCGATCAGGCGGGCCCGCAGGAGCGCGGCCGCCATCGCCTCGACCACCTGGTTCAGGAAGGGCATTTCCTCCAGCCCCGGAGCTCCCGGCGTTTTCCAGGCCACGCTTAGCGCTCCCAATACCTGTTCGCCTAATCGGATCGGGATATGGATGCTGGATCGATATCCGGCTGCATATAGCTGGGCCTCGATGAGGAACCCCAGCTCTGCGGACAGATCCGGGCTGATATGCGGGCGACCTGCCTGGATATCTGCCCCGGCTGCAGTTTGAGATAGGAGGAGCTGTTGCTCATGCGGAAGCTCAGGGGCCTCGGGATCATCGCTCCAGATGGTGAACGTTCCCCTCTCTGGATCCCGGAGCATCAGGCTGATCCGCTGGCCATTGGTCATGACGCGGATTTCAGCGGCGATCAGCGGGAAGGCCGCGAGGGGTTCGGGAAGCTCATTTAAGGCGCGCAGGATCCGGGTCAGAACTTCCCGGGCTTGATCCGCCCGCTTCTGCGCCGTGATGTCCACGATCACCCCTCGAAGCCGGACTCCGCCCCCTGCTGTTCTCACGGCCCGGATTCGATCTCGCACCCAGAGCGTTCGCCCAGCCGCGGTGATCATGCGATACTCCAGCGTGCGATCCTGACCCTCGGCGGCTGCGCGAGCGTAGGCCTCTACGACGCGAGCCCGATCCTCCGGATGAAGGCGATCCCACCAGAGGGCGAGCTTGCGCTCTCCATGTTGGATCGGAACGCCCAGAAGCCGCTCCGCATGCTGGCTGAGGAAGGTAATGCGCGGCGGATCGCCCTCGGCTTCCCAGACGATCCCATCCAGATCATGGACCAGTTCCTCGTATCGCTGATGGGATCGATAGAGCACGCCTTCTATGAGGCGCTGTTCCGTGAGATCTCGGCAGACAAGCGCCAGGCCGCGGATCGCCCGGTCCAGCCATACGGCCCGTCCGCTAACTTCCAGAACCCGCCAGGAGCCGTCCCGATGCCGGAAGCGTAATTCCAGGGTTGCGATCTCATTTGGGGCATGGAGCCTTTGCTGAAAGACTTCCACCGCGAGGGGAAGATCCTCCGGATGAAGGAGATCAAAGAGCCTTTCACCCGAGAGCTCTTCCGGAGGATATCCGAGGGTTCTCTGGATCGCAGGGCTTCCATAACGGATGGTTCCATCGGGGTTCAGGATCAGGAAGGTCTCATGAGCGTTCTCAATCAGGGCGTGGAGGATCGCGGGAGGGAGAGCGGATAGGGAGGAGAGGGAGGAGAGCATCGCGGCCACGACCTCCGGCAAGCGGGCCAGATCCTCTGACGATTTCAGGAGCACATCCTTCGCCCCTGCCCGGAACGCCGCTGCCACCTGCTGGGGAGAGCGCTCACGGGTGACCACCACCACAGGCACTCCAGGCCACCGCTGTTGAAGGAGGCTGAGCGCTTCGCTGCCCTTCATCCCCGGAAGTAACCATTCCGTGAGGATCAGATCGACGGCGCCGAGTCTCTCGAGGTGTTCCTCCTCCAGCAGCGTTTGCATGGAGATCAGCTCACTCTCAGGAACATCGCTCTGGAGACGTCGCTGAATCTCCCCGCGATCCTCTTCCCAGGGATCGATCAGCAGAACTCGCTTTCGCGTTCCCATTTTGCTTCCTCTTCATATGCGCCTGCAGACATAATTCTAACTCAGAGGGTATGCGCAACGCAGCGCTTCGTGTATCCTTAGGGGTTTGGGGTGGTGGGCGGACAGCGAAGCCCCCGCCCCACCACCCCCAACGTTTCTAAATCCCTCTCCCCACGCCGCGACGCGGCGTGGGGAGAGGGTGGGGGGAGGAGAATCAGGCCCTTTCCCGCCATCGGGCGGTTGGCTCTCTGGCTTGCACGAGTTTTGGACATGAGCCAAGATGTTTTCCCCTTTCCCGCGGCCTGAAGGGCCGCGGGAAGAAGCACTCGTTCTGAGGTATAGGACCGGATGAAAGACCTCACCCTGCTTGTGATGGTGGGCCCAATAGGGAATCACCTGCTGGAACAGCAAATGGGGCGGATTCTCCGGGTGGCGGCGCAGGAGACCATCCACCGGATTATGGATACCGGACGGGCGGCCCGGGTGATCCTGGCCGCTCCGGATCAGGCGGGTCTGGAATCGCTGGAAAAGGCCCCTTTCCCTCTGGAATGGGATCTGGATCGGGGGGATCGTTCTTTCGAATTCGGCGCCCGCCTGGCCGGGCTGATCCAGCGCCATCAGATCTCCCGCCTGCTTTACGTGGGGGCCGGCGCCGCGCCGTTGATGAGCACAGCGGGTTGGGAGGCGGTGCTAACAGCGTTTGCCGAAATGGAAGAGGGCCTGCTGACGAACAACCTGCACTCCAGCGACTGGATCGCGGTGGCCCCCGCGGAAGCGATCCTCGCCTATGCCCATCGGCTTCCCACCGACAATGCCATGGCATGGGTGCTCCATCGGGAGGCCGGGCTTCCGGCCCGGGTCTGGCCACGCTCCACTGCCTCGCTCCTGGATCTGGATACGCCTGTGGATGCCATGATTGTTGCCCAGCATCCCCAGGCGCCTCTCGCCCTTCGAGAGGCGGTGGCGCGAACCGGATGGGATCCTTCCCGGGTGCGGCAGATCCTGACGCTGTTGCGAACCCCCGGGAGCCGTCTGGTGCTGGCGGGGCGCGTTCCTTCATGGGCCTGGGCGGCCCTGGAGCGGCACGCTCAGATCTGGACCCGGGTGTTCAGTGAGGAGCGAGGGATGCAGGCCAGCGCCCGCATGCACCGGGGTGAGGTGCGATCGCTGGTGTATACTTACCTGCAGGCCGTCGGCCCTCGCCGATTCTTTGAAACCCTGGGGGAGCTGGCGGATGGGGCCCTGCTGGATATCCGGGTCTGGATGGCCGCGGCCGGCCGCTGGCCGGCGCCCGTAGATCGTTACGCGGCGGACCTCTTTGCCGTTCTGGAGATTCAAGATCCTGTGATTCGAGAATGGATCGAAGCGGCAGTTCAGGCTCCCTTAACGGTCCTGGTCGGCGGTCATACGCTGGTCGCTGCGGGTCTCGTCGCATTGCTGGAGGCCGCCCTGGGTGTTCCCTGCATCTCCCTGTAAGAGCTTATTCGAACTCTCAGGGGATTCTTGGATGCGGGGAGCCGTTTTCGGGAGCTTCCCTTGGGGGGAGAACGTTGAATCTTGGGCTGGGCCGGGGGCCGAAGGCGCCCAGCCCAGCCCCCAACAAGCGACGTGGGAAGAGGGGTAGGATGGGAAAATTGGGGATGGCGAGGCCGCCCGCCTCGCCCCCCTCCAACCCAGGTTTGTAGCAGAACGACGTCCCCTTGATCTGTGAATATGGGTGGTGAGGATGCTCTCCGTGGCCGAGGATGGGTGTGTCCTTCTATGGACAGCCTCTGGTTAAGAAAGGGGATCCGGAATGGGAGTCCGTCGGAAATGGATCGGGTTCAGCTTGCTGGTGGCTTTCCTGAGCCTGGGGGCCATCTGGGAGGGCCTTCATCGCCTTCCCCCGCGCTATGTGGCCCGACTGGTCCCGGAGCCCCTTCAGCCATGGTTCTGGCCCGCTCATCCGAAGGAAGTTCCCACGCCGATGGCGACGGTGTCCTTCGAACGGCTGGCCCCTCTCCTCACTCCGGGCGCTTCTCGTCCTTCTCCGACGCGGACCGCGCTTTCTTCCCCGACGCCAAGCCCTTCTCCGTCGCCGGCTCCCGCCCTCCCGCCGACGTCCACCCCTTCCCGCTCGATTCCCACGCCGACCATCACCCGGCCAGCGTTCCCGGGGCCGACCCAGGCGGCGCGGAACACCCCGGCGGCGCTGGATCAGGCCGATGTATTGCTCTACGGGGTGCGCCATGCGTTCCAGACCTGGAACAATTGTGGGCCGGCGACCCTGGCCATGGGGCTGAGCTTCTATGGGTGGCGGGGAACCCAACGGGAGGCGGCGGCGGTCTTGAAGCCGAACCCGGAGGACAAGAACGTCTCGCCGGAGGAAATGGCGGCCTTCGCCCGAAGCCTGGGGCTCGGCGCACGGGTGCGGGTGAACGGGGACCTCGAACTGCTCAAGCGGCTGCTGCGCGCTGGCTTCCCGGTCCTCATCGAGACCGGCTTCGAGCCGGATCCCAAACAGGGGTGGATGGGACACTACAGGCTCCTGATCGGCTACAGCGAGCGAGCAGGGCAATTCATCGTGATGGATTCCTATATGGGGCCGAATCAGGGTGTTCCGTATCCGGAGCTCGATCGCTACTGGCGACATTTCAACCGGACGTATCTCGTGATCTATCCGCCGGAAGCGGAGGGCCGTCTGCGGGAGCTGATCGGCCCGGTCTGGGATGACGACCGTCGGATGTGGGAGGAAACCCTGGCCCGGGCCCAGGAAGAGCTGGCGGCGAATCCTCAAGATGCCTTCGCCTGGTTCAACGCGGGCGCGGCGCTGTTTTATCTGGGGCGAGCGGAGGACGCGGCGACGGCGTTTGATCAGGCGCGGGCGTTGCGGTTGCCCTGGCGGGTCCTGTGGTATCGCTTCGAGCCCTTTGAGGCGTATCTCGCCGTCGGCCGCTACGCCGATGTGATCGCCCTGGCCGATGCGAACCTGAGGGTGACGCCTTACGTCGAGGAATGGTATGACTATAAGGGCCAGGCGTTGCTGGCGCTGGGGGATCGGGAGCGGGCAAGGGCGCTCTTCGAGCGGGCGCTGCAGTTCAACCCTAACTTCCAGGCCGCCCGGGCCCACCTGGCCGCCCTATCCCCGTGATTCGAACCCGGTTGCCCTTTTGCGTCGGGATGTGCGGGCGCAAGCCTGGGATCTGGAGGGAGCAGGCGGCGAAGCCGCCTACCCTCCTCTCCACAGCCCAAAGGGCCATGGATGTTTCCGAGGATGGGGAAGGCCGCCGAGGGCAGCCTTCCCCATCCTCGGAAAGCCTCTACTTGGGGATTACGCGATAAATCTAAAATCTCTCCCGCATCCTGATCAAGGGAGAAGGGAAGCTATGGACCCCGAGATCCGCAAGCGCACGCTGAGGTTGATTACTTATGGTCTTTACGTCCTCACCGCGGCGGATGGCGAGGAGATCGCCGCCGGGACCATCAACTGGCTCTCGCAGGCTTCTTTCAATCCCCCCTTAGTGATGGTAGGGATCAAGCGGGACAGCCATCTCCACGGGTTGATCGAGCGGACCGGTCGGTTTGCGATTAACATCCTGGGGGCTGGGCAGAAGGAGATCGCCGCTGCGTTCTTCCGCCCCACCCAGGTGGCGGAGGGGCGGCTGAATGGTTATCCCTTCGAACGGGGTCCGCAAACCGGCGCGCCGCTTCTTCTGGATCTGCCGGCATGGTTTGAGGCGCGGGTGACCGACGCGGTGCGTCGAGGGGATCATACCGTGTTCGTGGCCGAGGTCATCGAGGCCGGTCTGCGTGATCCCGAGGCGAAACCGCTGGTGATGTGGGATACCGGATGGTATTATGGGGGATAAATCCGGATCGCGAACTGGACGCTGCAGGCGGCAAAGCCTGCGCAGCGTTCTCCCATTTTTTAATGCTTAGGGGATTGGGCCGAGGACCCTCGGCCTCCGGCCCGGTGCCCCAGGGGTCTTCGGTATCCCAACACATCACAGTGAAGCCCCACTTTCACGCTCCGGGGAGGTCCTATGGTTCGGATCGTTACCGATAGCGGCGCGCACCTTCCGACGGAATTGTTTCAGGAATACGGCATCACCGTGGTCCCCCTCGTGGTGAACATGGGTGGACGGACCTACTATGAAGGAGAGGACCTCGATCTGGAGACGTTTTATCAATACTTGCGGACATCCCCGGCTCTCCCCACCACTTCCCAGCCGCCGGTGGGTCGGTTCTATGAGGTCTATCGTCAATTGAGCGAAGCAGGAGATCCCATCGTCTCGATCCATCTTTCCTCCGCGCTGAGCGGGACCTATGCGACGGCGGTGGCAGCCCGGGAGATGCTGCCGGAGGCGGAGATCCATGTGGTGGATACCCGCCTGATCTCTGTTCCTCAGGGGATCTTAGTGCTGGAAGCTGCACGCATGGCTCGCGCGGGGGCGACCGTGCGCGAGATCTTAGGGCGTCTGGAGTTCATGAAGGCGCACACAGTGTTCTATTTCATCCTGGATACCCTGGAGTATCTGGCCAAGGGAGGGCGGGTGAGCAATATCCAGGCGCTGGTGGGGAACCTGCTGCAGCTGAAGCCGATCCTCAAGCTCCACGAAGGTCGGATCGAGGCCCACGAGCGGGTGCGGACCACCCAGCGGGCTCGGGCCCGGCTGCAGGAATTGATCCGGGAATACGCCCAGGGGCGGCGGGATCTGCGGATCGGAGTGATGCACACCCGGCTTCCGGAGGTGGCGGAAGAGATCGCCCGCGCCCTGCGGGAGGAATTGCGGCCGACGGAGATCTTCATCGCTGAGGCCGGGCCGGCGGTGGCCACCCACGCTGGGCCGGGCGGATTGGGTTTGGCCTGTTATGGGGAACCGGCCTCCG
>NZ_JANWXB010000014.1 GCF_025055495.1 Thermoflexus sp.
CCTGCCAGTCGGGCGATCTCTTCTAAGGTATAGCCCATTCCCCCCCTCCTATGAGAGCGCTCCCAAAATAAATGCCCTGTTCCCCTCGACAAACCCTAGGAGTGCCGCAGTTCATAGACTCCATCTATTATGATTTTTTTAATTAAAAACCGAAACCAAGAACCAAATCTCCCGCGCTCAACAGCCTAATCTTATCTTGATCGGCCTTACTTGTCAAGGAATGCCGGAGGATATTCCTGAATGGATTCAGAACCTCTCCAGGGGAGCCCTTGACAGAATAGACGTTCTATGCTATAGATTATTTGGGAGCGCTCCCAAATCAGGGTTCCCACAGGCAGGCAAAAGCTCTCAAGATGCAGGCGATCGATGGCGGCCCGCGCTCTATAAAGGATCTCCCTATACTGGTTCAGGAGGAACAGCCATGAAGCGCCTCAGCCTGCTGCTCGTTCATCTGGCGGTCATTGGGGTGATGCTGCTCAGCGCCTGCCAACCCACCACGCCCACCCCCTCCCCTACGGCAGCGCCCGCGACTCAGCCGCCCGGACCGGCCCCCACAGCGACGCCGCCGCCTGCCACCCCCACCCCCGCCGTGGTGGTCTATCCGCGCGAGGAGACCCTCTACACCAGCGGCACTCAGTGGGGCCCCCCTTCGAACTGGAATCCGATCCAGGTCGGCACCAACGCGATGGGCACCATCGGCCTCTGCTATGAAACCCTCTTCCTCTACGATCCCCTGAAAGATGAATACATCCCCTGGCTGGCGGAGAGCGGACGCTGGGCGAGCGATAATGTCTACGAAGTGAAACTCCGCCAGGGGATCACCTGGGCGGACGGCCAGCCCATGACCAGCGCCGATGTGGTCTATACCTTCGAGCTGGGCAAGCTGGAAGGGGTTTACTATCGGCCCCTCTGGGACTGGCTCGAAAAAGTGGAAGCAGTGGATAACCTCACCGTCCGATTCACGTTCAAAGAGGTCCGCCATCAAGAGTGGGGCAACACCCTCTACTCCGTCGCCATCGTCCCCAAGCATGCATGGCAGGGCCGTTCCCCGGATGAGATCGTCAACGGCCAGAACCTGCCGCCGCTGTGCTCCGGGGCTTACGTCTATGAAGCCCATTCGGAGGACCGGGTGGTCTGGAAGCGCAATGACAACTGGTGGGCGATCAAGGTCCTGGGTAAATCCGTGGCCCCGCGTTACATCGTCGACATCGTCAACCCCAGCAACAACGTCGCCCTCGGGCTGGTGCTCAAGGGCGAGGTGGATCTGAGCAACAACTTCCTCCCTGGCATCGCCACGCTGGTGAAGGGAGGCTACGGCATTAAGACCTGGTATGACGACGCGCCTTACATGCTGGCCGCCAACACCGCCTTCCTGTTTATGAACCTCACCAAGAAGCCGATGGACGACCCGAATTTCCGGCGGGCGATGGCTTTTGCCATCAACGTGGACGAGATCGTAACCCGGGTCTATGGCAACATTGTTCAAAAGGCCAACCCCACCGGCCTGCTTCCGGTATGGGAGCGCTTCGTCGACCAGGCCGTGGTCAATGAGCTGGGGTTCTCGTATGATCCCAACCGGGCCAAGCAGATCCTGGCCCAGGCCGGCTATCGGGACGTGAATGGGGATGGCTTCGTGGAGGCGCCCGACGGCTCGCCCATCCAGCTGAAGATCATGGTCCCCTTCGGATGGACCGACTGGATGGAGGCCGCGAAGGTGATCGCCAGCAGCGCCCAGGCCGTCGGGATCAACCTCCAGGCCGACTTCCCGGACTTCGGAGGATACTGGGATCAGCTGACCGGCGGCACCTTCGACATGGCTATCAACAACTTCGGGTCCCAGATGAGCAACACGCCGTGGACCTTCTACTTCTGGCTGTTCCGGAACCCCATCACTCCCAAGATGAACGATGGAAACTACGGCCGTTATAATAACCCTCGGGTCTTCGATCTGGTGGTCCAGCTCGATAAGGTCCCGGTGGGCGATACGGCCGGCATGAAGCAGGTGATCTCCCAGATCCAGCGGATCCAGCTGACCGATATGCCCGCCATCCCGCTCTGGTATAACGGCCTCTGGTCGCAATGGAACGAGGCCCATTGGACCAACTGGCCGTCGGCCGCAGCGGGCGCCCCCAAGTATCTGCCATGCACATGGCGGGGCTACTGGAACATGACCGCCCTCTTGATGCTCACTGAGTTGAAGCCGGTTAAGAAGTAAGAGCTGGGCCGCTGATATATTCAGACAGGAGAGGCCTGTCCTCCCTCCCCTGTAGCCAGACGGACCCCGGGGAGGGGAGGATATGGGCGATTTGAACGGCTTGCATCCCCCTTTGCGGGATGATCCGGGTGGAGACTCCGGCGAGGATGAGGAGCGGACGTGGGGCGCTACCTGGGGCGTAAGCTGCTGATCTACTTGCTGACCTTCTTTTTCGCGGTCACCATCGATTGGCTGATCCCCCGCCTGATGCCAGGCAACCCGGTGGACACCATGATCGCCCGCATGGCCCTGCGGGCGGACGTTGCGGAGGTGTTGCGAAGCTACTACATCCGGGCCTTCCAGCTGGATCTTCCGCTCTGGCAGCAGTATCTCAACTTCTGGATCGCGCTGTTCCGGGGCGATCTGGGCGTCAGCACCTGGCTCTTCCCCCAACCGGTGATCGCGGTCATTTACCGGGCTGTGCCCTACGATCTCCTCCTGCTCCTGCCCGCGATCCTCCTGAGCTGGATCGCGGGCAACCAGGTGGGGGCGATGGCCGCGCGCGTGCGCTGGCTGGACAACACCATCCTTCCCCTGGGCTACATCCTGACCGCCACCCCGTATATGTGGCTGGCGCTGTTGCTGGCCTGGGCTCTGGGACACGTCGCCGGGCTCTTCCCCATCGCAGGCGCCTACAGTTTCAACATCCGACCCCATCTCTCGTGGCTGTTCATTCAGGACCTCCTCTGGCACTGGTTCCTCCCCTTCACTTCCCTGTTCCTGGTGATGTTCGGCGGATGGGCCATCGGCATGCGGAATATGATCATCTATGAACTGGAGGCGGATTATTCCCGCTATCTGGAGGCCCTGGGAGCCCCTCAGCGCCTGATCCGAAAATATGCGTTCCGCAACGCCATGCTTCCCCAGATCACCGGGCTGGCCCTTCAGCTGGGAGCGATCGTCGCCGGCGCCCTGGCGACCGAGATCGTCTTCGCCTACCCTGGGACCGGATATCTGATCCTGCAGGCGGTCCAGAACCAGGATTATTTCCTGCTTCAGGGGTGCTTTCTGTTCATTATCACCGGCGTGTTGCTGGCCAATTTCATCATCGACATCATCTACGCGCTGGTCGATCCACGCACCCGATTGGGAATGACAGGGGAATAGCGATGCGCGCCGGGATCCGCCACGAGTTCCTGTATTTCGCCCTGCGAAACGCCAAGCTCCGGGTCGGGCTTTCCATCCTGCTCCTGTTCATCGTCGCCGCCCTGATCGGCCCCCTGTTCGCCCGCTACGACCCGAACGCTTACGTGGGCCCGCCCGCCCATCCCCCCTCACCCGAATACTGGTTCGGGACCACGACTTTCGGCCAGGATGTGTATTCCCAGTTCGCCCACGGCCTGCGCTCGACGTTCGTCGTGGGCCTGATCGGCGGTGGGATCGGCACCCTGCTGGGCATCCTGATCGGCCTCGTCGCCGGCTACCGGGGAGGCCTCTTGGATGAGATCCTGAATATGTTCACTAACATCGTCCTCATCCTCCCCACCCTGGCCGTCCTGATCATCATCGCCGCCTATCTCACAGTGCGAGGCATCCTGGTGGAAAGCATCTTCATCGGATGCACCGCCTGGCCGTGGGCCGCGCGGGCCATCCGCGCGCAAACTTTCTCCCTGCGCGCCCGGGAGTTCGTGGATCTGGCCCGGATGAGCGGGAGGAGCTCGCTGAAGATCATGCTCACCGAGATCGCCCCCAACATGATGTCCTATCTCTTCATGACCTTCATCCTTCAGTTCGGAGGCGCGATCCTGAACGCCGCCACCCTGGATTTCATCGGCCTCGGCCCCACCCAGGGGATGTCCCTGGGGTTGATGATGAACAACGCAGTCTTGTGGGCGGCCCTTCAGCTGGGGATGTGGTGGTGGCTGATCCCTCCTGGCGCAGCAATCACGGCCATCGTCGGCGCGCTCTACGTGATGAACGTGGGGCTGGATGAGGTGTTCAACCCCAAACTCCGGGAGCTATGAGGCGCCTTATGGGCCTGAGGGTGGAAAACCTCCGCGTCTACTACCGCACCCTGCGGGGATATGTCCGCGCCCTCGAAGGGGCCACGTTCTCTGTCGCGGACGGCGAGATCATGGGGCTGGCCGGGGAATCCGGCTGTGGGAAAACCACCCTCGGCCACAGCCTGATCTACTTAAAGCCGCCGATGACCTACATCGAGGGGCGGGTGTTCCTGGACGGACGGGAGGTTCCCATCTGGGACATGAAGCGGATGAACGAGTTCCGGTTCCGGCGGATCTCCATCATCCCTCAATACGCGATGAACGCCCTGAACCCTACCCGCAAAATCGGCCGGATGATCGCCGAGCTGCTCGCCGCCCACAATGTGGATTTCAATGAGATCCTTCCGGAGCTGAAGCGGAGGCTGGACCTGGTTCAGCTTTCCCATGACGTGCTGAACATGTATCCCATCGAATTATCGGGCGGGATGCGACAACGGGTCGTCATGGTGATCTCCACCCTGCTCAACCCGTCGCTCCTGATCGCCGATGAGATCACCTCCGCCCTAGACGTCTCGACCCAGAAGGCGGTTTGCGAGATGATCGTGGAGTTCCGAAATCGGGGGTTTGTCCGCAGCACGATTTTCATCACCCACGATATATCCATTCTCTATCAGATCGCGGATACCATCGCGGTGATGTATGCAGGACAAATGGCTGAAAAAGCCCCCACGGAGGTGATCCTTCGCTCTCCCCGCCATCCTTACACCCGCATGCTGATCGCCTCCCTCCCCCGGGTCGGCGCGCGCTATCGCCAGGAGCGCCTGCATGGGATCCCGGGCGCCCCGCCTCGGCTCCTGGATCCCCCGCCCGGATGCCGTTTCCGGGATCGCTGTCCGGTCGCCTTTGAGCGTTGCCAGGAGACCCCTCCATTTGTTGAAGTGGAGCCGGGTCATTTCATAGCCTGCTGGCGGGAGATCTAAGATGCTGACCCTGGAAAAGGTGTCCAAGGTCTACCGGACCGGCGCCCTGGGCCTGGGGAAGCTCACTGCGGTGTTCGAGGTCAGCTTCGAGATCGGCGAGAAAGAGATCGTCGCCCTGATCGGGGAGAGCGGAAGCGGCAAGAGCACCATCGGCAAGATGATCCTCCGGTTGATCCCCCCCACCTCAGGGACAATTCGCTTCGAGGGAAAGGACATCTTCTCCCTGAAAGGCCAGGGGATCAAGGAATACTATCGGAAGGTCCAGGGGGTATTTCAGGACCCTTTCGCTTCTTACAACCCCATCTTCAAGGCCGACCGAATCTTCACGATGCTTCGGGAGGAGTTTTTCCCGGGCATCAGCCGCTCGCAATGGGAGCGCAAGGTGGAAGAAGCCTTGCGGGCTGTCGGCCTGAATCCACCGGATGTCCTGGGCAAATATCCCCATCAGCTGAGCGGCGGGCAGCTGCAGCGCTTTCTCATCGCCCGCGCCCTGTTGCTGGATATCCGGCTGCTGGTGGCGGATGAGATCATCAGCATGCTGGACGCTTCCACCCGCGTCGACGTGCTCAACCTGTTGGCGGACCTGCGGGATCGGGGCCTCTCGATTCTCTTCATCACCCATGATCTCTCCCTGGGGCATTACATCAGCGATCGATCGCTGGTCCTTTACAGGGGGCGCATCGTGGAGATGGGGCCGACGGAGAGGGTATATGCCCGGCCTCTCCACCCCTACACGGAGATGCTGATGGCCTCGGTTCCCCGCCTGGATCAGAAATGGACCCGGGAGCGCACCCATATCGAGAGGGGCGCTGCCTATGGATCGTCGGGATGCGTCTACTACGGCCGGTGCCCGATCGCACAGGAGATCTGCACACGGCGCGCGCCGGAGCTGGTGGAAGTGGAAGCCGGCCACCATGTGGCCTGCCATCTGCGATCTTAGAGCCCATCGCTTCGACCAGCGGTGAATTAGGGACTGGGGAACAGAGGTCCCGTCCGAGGAGGATGGTCCCTTCCCCCCCTTCTTCACCTCTCCCCAGGTCTGTTTGGAGGTGGAGCGGGGGGCCTTCAGCGTCGTTCGGATAGGCTCCTAAGAAGACGGGCCCTGGAATGAACCAAGACGCGCAGCGATCCCGAGGACCAGCACCAGCCATCCCAGAACCAGAACCAGGCCCTCCCGGCCGTCTGAACGAGCGACCCCGATCCGCGAGAGCGTGACCGAGCCAGCTTCAACCTCCAGCCGCAGCGTGTGCCAGCCTGTCGGGCCCGGCAGAACCACCTCCCAGGCTCCGGGGCGAAGAACGAACCTCTGGGGGATGTTTCCATCCCGCTCCACCCGGATCCGTCCGCCCGTTTCGCTTTCTCCCGATAACCGCAACGGGCCTCCGTAGAAGGTCCAGCTCGCCCGTGCCCCGGGGGATCCCCGGCGCCTCCCATCTCCTATCCGCTCCCATCCCCCTTCCCATCGCAACGCCCAGTGGTCGGCCGTATGAACGCCTGGATACATTCGAGGGGGCTGGTTGAAATACGCCTTCAGCGCCTCGTAAGCGGGAAGCGGGGTGAAATCCGGCTCCACGATGCGGAAGTAATAAAACGATTGATCCCGCTCCCGGTCGGAGGCGCGCTTGAAGAACCATACGCTGGCCACCGCCACCCACGGCCACTCCCGCTGGATCCGCTCGAAGGCCTCAACCAGATAACGGGCTTTCTGCTCCTCCGTCACCTGGCCGAACCGCTTGTCCCCGACCCAATCGGGGACCGCGTTCCAACCCATCTCCGCGATGTAAATCGGCTTGTGGGCGTCGCCGTGGCGGACCATCGCGTCGCGCACGTAGAGGGCGCGGTTGATGTTGATGACGTAGGGGCGAAGGCGGCGGTCGGTGGGGCCGGACCACAGGCCGTAGCCCTGGACGGAGAGGGCGTCGAAGCAGGCCCCCGCCCCCGCTCGATACATCCGTTCCAGGAACACCACGTCGTTGATCCCGTTCGGCGGATAGGGGTTCAGGGAGAGGGTGGGAGCCAGCGCCCCGGCGATCACCACGATCTGGGGATCCACCGCCTTCAACCGCCGGTAGGCGCGGCAAAGCAGATCTGTGTAAGCCTCCGGATCCACCGCGCAGGTCGGGCAAGCGCCCCATTCTGGAGCGATGTTGGGCTCGTTCCAGATCTGATAATGGAAAATCCGGCCGCGATAGCGGCGGGCCACCGCCTCCGCGAAATCGGCGAAATCCTCCGGGTTATCCGGCGGGGCGAAGGCCCCCCGCGCCTCTCCATCGCGGCGCGACCAGGCGGGCGGGCTGGTCAGGCGCACGATCAGGCGCAGGCCGTAGCGCTCCGCCAGATCCACGATGTGATCGTATTTCTCCCAGGCGGAACGATAGGGGATATGCCGGCGGTCTTCGAAATCCCCTTTCCCATGGATCTCGATATCTGCCCAGGGGAACTCCTGACGGATCCAGCGGAAGCCCGCCTCGGCGATCATGCGCACCGTCCGCTCGCGCTTCTCCGGCTCCACCTCCTGCTCCAGAAACGTGTTCACCCCGAAAGGGGGATCGTCGGTATGGGCGATGAGCCTTTCGGGGGCTAGCTGCAGAGCTGGACGTAGAGGATTGGTGAGGTAATGGAGAACGCCACGGAGACGGGCTAAGGGGTTTTCCTCGCCGGTCACCTCGTAGGCCCAGGCCATCCCAGCCGGCGAAATCCACAAGGCTCCGGAGAGGCCCAACAACCCGAGAATCCCAACAACGATCACCTGGCGCCGATGCATTCGATGCGCCTCTCCCACAGAGTTCGCTCTGTTTGAAGGAGCCGTTGGGGCCTGGGTAGGGCACCGCATGCAGCGGCCTGCCCAGCCCCCGAATTTTCCCCTCATGGGCTCCATACAATCAGCGGAGACCGTTAACCCGATCGCTCCCCGGAGGCCCCGGACGATTTGGAAGTCTTCGAGGAGGCGACGGCCTTGGCCACCCGGGCCTTGCGCGGAGCGGTCTTCCGTTTCGCGGAGAGCGGCGTTCCCTGATTCAGATAGGCCTCGATCTCCTCCCGGGCTTCCTCAAAACGGTGGATCAACTGCTCATCGGTGCCCTTGAACCCAGCCACGGCGCGCTGGGAGCACGCAGCGCAGCCCAGGGAAGCTCGATAACTGTCCATATCACAGGTCAGACAGCCCGCCAGCCGGATCACGGTCAACGACAGGGCCAGCGTGTCCGGATGCTCCTCCGGCAAACGGGCCACCCGGCGCACCAGCGCCCTCCAGGCTTTCCCCCGGGTCTCCGCCAGCAAAGGGATGCAACGCGGGGGGAACAAGATCTCACTTTCTGGATACATCTGGGTTCCTCCAACGGAGGGAGTGTCCGTCGGGTCCTCTCACCACGCCTGCTTGTGCTCCTGTCACCCCGGGCCAGAGCAGGCAGATGAGGGGTTGAAGAGCGACAGGATAAGCGTCCTCGCATTCCCTGTTTAAAAGCATTCTACCCAGATCGACCGCGATGACAACCCACGACTTCCCATTCAATAGAATCATAAATGATAATTATGGCCACTTTTTGGGATTAAATAATAAAATATAAATCGAATTTTGGCTTGAAATTCTGATGAAATGACTGAAATCATAACACATCGCCGCAAAACAGCATCATACAAATGGCGCCAATCCGTGCGATGGGATGGCCGGCGGCGGAGAATGAGCTGCACGTCCGTTATGCCCTTCGGCTCGCGAGCCACCCTCTGACATCTCTGCCGGCTTCGGACATCACCTGAACATTCGCCTGGCAGATCCCAATTGACGGGCCTGCGGGAAGGTGCAACAATCAGGGTGAAAACCGACCCCAGACGGCTGTGGCCTGGATCAGCTTCATCGGAAGGAAGCCTGTGGGCACCTATCGGCCTGAAAATCCATCCCTTCCTAAAGCGGGCACGGATCATCTCAGACGAAGTTCCTCGGGATCTTCCCGATGGATTTTAGTGATGGGCATCTTATTGGCCCTGGGGCCGGCGACGATCTCGCGCCTGGTCTCCCCCCTGCCCTCTCCTTCAGAGGCCCGGAGGCCGCCGGGTTTTCGCGTCAGCGGCCGGCTGATCCTGGATGCCAAAGGAAATCCGTTTGTCATCCGAGGGGTCAATCACCTTCATGTCTGGCATCCCCATCAAACCCGTGCTTTCGCGGATATCCGGAACGCCGGGGCAAACGCCGTTCGCGTTGCGCTGGGCAGCGGCCAGCGCTGGGGCCCCAGCCCAGCAACGGAGGTGGCAGACGTGATCCGGCGCTGTAAGCACCACCATCTGGTGTGTGTGCTACAGGTGCACGACACCACAGGATACGGAGAGCAGGAAGGCGCCGCCTCTTTAGACCAGGCAGTCGCTTACTGGCGATCGCTTTATCCTGTGCTGACCGGCGAGGAGGCTTATGTCATTGTGAACATTGGAAACGAGCCTCATGGAACCCGAAACGCGCGAAACTGGGTCCAGGACACGATCCGCGCCGTCCGCGCGTTGCGGCAATCCGGTTTCCGCCACGCCCTGATGGTCGACGCCCCCGATTGGGGGCAGGATCGGCAACGAATCATGCGGGACAACGCTCGTCGGATCCTGCGCGCAGACCCGGACCGGAACGTCATATTCAGCGTCCATATGTATGGCGCCTACAACACAGCCACAGCAGTTCAGGCCTACATCCGATGGTTCGTCGAGCGGGATCTCCCGCTGGTGATCGGCGAGTTCGGCTGGATGCATACAGACGGAGACCCGAATGAAGACGCGATCATGGCCTACGCCGACCAGTATCGGATTGGATACCTGGGCTGGTCATGGAGTGGAAATCACGAGAGCATGGCGTATCTAGATATGGTCCTCATGTTCGATCCGAACCGATTAACCCCGTGGGGGGAGAGACTAATCAACGGCCCGAACGGGCTGCGCAGCTCCCCGTATTCGGCAGAGGCCTCGGTATATCGTCCCTGAGACCTTCGCCGGGGATCACGACCGCGTCACCAGCACCGGGCCGCATCGTAGAGACGGCTGCTGGAGGAAGCCCTCGAGGCCCGCAAAGCCGCCCGTTGGGATCCCTCTGACCTGGCGATGGGGAACGCAGGCACCATGGGAAAGCGCTCCCCGACATACGTAGCGTCGGCGAGGAGAGGAGCGCGGCATGTCCAGATGGGCGCCAAGCCCCGGCTCATCCAGGAGGAAGGAGGATATGCTGGCCCGAGTCCGCATCGACGCAGAGACCCGCACGGTCACGGTGGAGTGGCCGGATGGCTCCCAGCGGATCCTCCCGTGGTCCAAACTGCGAGCGGCCTGCCCATGCGCCCTGTGTCGCGTTGAGGCCCAGCGGGCCCGGGAGGATCCGATGTTTTTGCGCCCTCCCCCAAACGACACACTGACAGATTTCGCTTACGTGGGAAATTACGCTGTGCGCTTCTTCTGGGGGGATGGCCATTCCTCGGGCCTCTACACCTGGCGCTATCTTCGGGAGCTCGACCCTGACGGCTGAGGGAGGCAAGCTATATATTTTGGAGGAATTGGGGGTTGGGGCGAGGCGCCTTGGGCGCCCCAACCCCTGACCACGCTTCTCCTCTCGCCCCGCGGCCCGAGGGGCCGTAATCCGCTATTCCCACGCCCCTCCGCCGAGGGCCAGCAGGTGCGGAGGGCAGATCCGCTCCTTCCCCCAAAGCAACGCCGCCGCCGGCATCGCACTCCATCCTTGCAATAACCCGCCGCGGGGATAAGGCGGCGAATAATATTCCACCGGTGTCAACCATCCGTTTTCCAGACTGTAGGACCACCATCGGGTGAGCACATATTTCCAATCCGGATCCTCTCGTTGAAGCAACAGCCACCCATAAACCCCATCCCAATACGGCCAATCCGCCCCATTATGGTAACGGTAAGGATGCGCTGACCTCCCGAAAAGATCCCGACGGTTCCTGTAGAGGGGGAAAACGGACATGACCCCCCAGTCCCCATAAGGTTGCTTCGGATTATAACGGGTCTGAAGCGATCGGGCAGCAGCCAGAATCCGGTGGGCCTGTTCCCTCTCAGCCAGGCCATATAGCAGCGTAACCAGGGTGTCGATGGAGAAATGATCCTCAACGTAGTTCGGCCGCCGATAGTTCACATAATGACCGCGAGCAGGATCCCAGAGTATGGTATTCAACGCCCGCTGCGCCTCCCACGCCCTGGACGCCAGATGCTCCGCCAGGCGCTCTTCCCGCAACGCCCGCGCGATCATGCATCCAGCTCGCAGCGCAGCGACATAGAGGGCTTGGTCATAGGTGACCCACGTTCCCCGGCGCACATTATCCGCCCAGTCGTTCGGCGCGTCCGGCTTCTCGACGAGCCCGTCTCCATTCGAATCCCGGGAGATCAAATACATCAGGGCGGACCGCGCCGCTGCCCAGAGCGGGCGCTCCCTTCCGGTATGAAGCGAAGGGACCCGCTCCTCCAACACCTGCCAATCCTCGGTGACCCGCAGATAGTCGTGAACGAGGAGGACGAGGAAGGCAGGGGCGTCCAGGTGATCCGGCAACCAGTCGGGAAGCCCGCCAGGCATCGGCCCCTCAGGGTGCAACAAATGAGGGGCGAAAACGCCGCTCGGACACGCTCCGTTCTCCCCTATCCCTCGCGCAATCGAGAGCAGATGGCGTCGCACCCACTCCGGCCGGAAGAAAAGAAGGGCCTGGGCCGTCCAGTATCCGTCGCGGAAATACAGCCGGGGGGGATAGGCGTAATCCGGACCCGCCACCAAGCCCGCGAACCCATCCGGGAGGGATTTATACATCGCGATGGCCGTGTTGAGCCCCGCCACGAAGAGGGACTGCAGAAGCGGATCCTCCCAGCGATGCAGACGGGAGAGCCACTCTTCGTAGCGGAGCGCCGCTTCATGGGCCGTCTCGATTTCGGCCGTAGGATTTTCTGTCGAGCCAGCAACCATCCCCCACGCCAGGCGCACCGTCTCCCCAGGCGAGATCGGCAGATCCCAGCGCAGATCCACTTCCCTCCCACGCGCCCGGATCTCCCCAGGGGCGATGCTGGAAACCCACCTCAGAGGCACCCGCCCATCCCCACGGATCCATCCACCCGGAAAGATCTGAACCCGTTCGGGGGCAGGAGGGAGCAGCCCCTTCGCCCATCCCTCCGACCACCAGCGGGGTTGAGCGATCCAGCGGGGGATCCGTTGGGCCAGCGCAGACCGCCAGCGATCCCTCCAAGACGTTGGCAGCGTGAACCGCAGATGGATCCTCAGCCCGATCCCCTGCTTCCGATCCCCGCGAGAACGCACGGTCAGGACCTGGAACACGCCGGGCGCCTCTTCGGATATGAAGCTGGACAGCCGCACCTCCAGCCCATCGCTGGCGCCCTCCAGCGTCCACCGACGCCCGATCGCCCGGCCTTCCCGGAACCGGAACGCTTGCTGATCCACCGTCAGGTCAAGTTCCCAGGCGCCGGCGTAAAATCCATCGGCCAACAAAAGATGAAGCGCATGGCCTCGCCCATCGAATCGAACGAAGAGACGGGGATTCCCCATATCGTAGAGGACGTGGGCGTCTGGATCCTCGATCCGCAGGGCTCCATCAGGTTGGGGGAAGACGCGCATCGATGACCTCGTTCCTCCATGCAGGATTCAACGTGGGCTGGAAAGATGATGGCGTTCCAACAGCCAGGCATGGGCCGGATCGGAAGCCACGCGCAGGTCGCGGCGCGGCCCGGCCATCGCCCACAGGTAGTAAACATCGTATCCGGGCGGGGCAGCCACCGGATGATAGCCCCGCGGGATGAGCACTGCCTCATCGGAGCGCACCGCGATCGCCTCGTCCAGGTCTCCGTCCGATGTATAGATCCACTGCAGGGCGAAGCCCTGGGGAGGATGGATTTTGTAGAAATAAATCTCCTCCAGGGCCGCCTCTTGCCCGGGGCGTTCCTCATCGTGCTTGTGGGGCGGATAGCTGGACCAGTTCCCTGCAGGCGTGAAGGTCTCCCCCACCAGGAGATGGAATGCCGCATCCTCCGGCCCCAACAGCTCCACGATCCGTCGCCGGAAGCCAGGCCCGCCAGCCTCCCGCGGCCGGAGATCCGCCGGCAGGATCAGGCGGACGGGGAAAACGACTTCGCCGGCGGCGTGGGCCACCGCCCACTCCGTCTCCTCCTCTGCCTCCAGAAAGACAGAATCCCCGGGCGGCACGTAGAGGGCTGTCGCCGGATCCGTGAAGACATCACGCCGGGCCACCTGCGCGGTCCGATCGGACCAGCGCAACTTCGCCTGACCGCGGAGCAACACCAGCAGGCTTTCCTCGCCGGGGAACGTCAGGACCTGCGCCATCCCCGCTTGCAAACGCAGGACCCCGAAGCGGAGATATCGCAGCGGCGTTGACCCCGGCTCCGCGATCCGAACGTATCCCCACCCAAGCGGAGCGCGCAATCGCAGGCTTCCCATGCCGCCTCCCGGTTGTCGATCCTCGAAACCGCTGACGTTCAGAGACTTGCCCCGCGCATCTGCTCCCTCATCCGTCGTTCGTCTTCCCCCACATGGCGGCTGCCCCAGAACGCCAGCGCGCTTCCAACCAGCGCCATAAGCGGCGCCACGAGCAGGCCGGCCTGCAAGCTCCCGGTTTGATCGGACAGCCATCCGATGATGGCCGGGGCAGGCGCGTTCCCCAGGATATGCACCAGCAGCAGATAGAGGCCGAAGGCGCTGGCCCGCATCGTGGGGATCGTCACCTGGTGCATGATCGGGCCCATGCAGGGGAAATAGAACGTGTAGAAAAAGAGCGCCAGGGCAGCCAGCAGAATAAAGGTTAGACGATCCGGCGCAAACAGCGCGCCTAGGGCCGGCAGGAAGCCCAGGGCGAAGCCCAGGCCGACCGTGCGCAGCCGCCCGCCGGGCGCGCGCTGGCGCCACCAGTCGGCCAGGAAGCCGCCGGCCAGGACGCCGAAGGCCCCCGTCAGGGCCGTGATGGCGCCGACCAGCAAGCCCGCCTCCCCCGGGGAGAACCCGTGCAGGCGCACGGCGAAGCTGGGCAGCCAGTAAGCCATCCCGCCCGTCGCGAAGGAAATCAACACGCCCGTCCCGAAGGTCCAGCGCAGCGTCGGGATCCGCAGCAGAGCCCGGACGGTGGGGAGAGGCGGCAGAACCGGCGGCGGGGGAAGCACCCCTTGCTCCCGCATGTCCGCCAAGTCGCTCTGGCCCTTGACGGGCTCCGGCATCCGCCAGATCAGGGCTGCCAGCAGGAAGCCAGGGAGAGCCGCTATCCCGAGGGCCGTCCGCCAGCCGAGGGCCTGACCGATCACCCCACCGATTCCGTAGCCGGCCGCCGCCCCCAGAATCACCCCCAGGTCGTGGATCCCAACTGCTCGCGAACGATATTGGGGCGGGAACACATCGCTGAGCCACGCCAGCGCGGAGGGGCCATAGCCCGCCTGTCCGAGCCCCAGGCCCGCCCGCCCCAGGAGCAGCATCCCATAGGACAGGGCCAGGCTGCTCCACGCCATCGCCCCGCTCCAGACCGCCACAGCCAGGGCGATCACCCGGCGCCGCAGCCAGCGGTCGGAGAGATAGGCGATCGGGAATGGGGCCAGGGCATAGATCACCCCGAAAGCGGTGTTCAGCAACCCCAGCTGCAGATCGCTCAGCGCCCACTCTCGCCGCAAAATCGGCACCAGGGCTGCGATGATCTGACGGTCCATGAAGTTCAGGAAATTCGCCCAGAACAAAACCAGCAGCGTCCAATACGCGATGGCCGGGATCCCCATCGTCTTCCCCCGAGGAAGAGAAGCTGAACACGCCGGCCGTCATCCGGCACCGCCCTCATCGGCGGGCGATCAGCACCGCGTAGACATCCAGCCGAAGCCGGATCCGATCACCTTCGAAGGCCCCTGCGCCGCCATCCGGCGAGATCCAGCGGCCGGATCGCCCGGAGGGGAATTGTATCTCGACTTCCTGCTCAGTCGCTCCGTAGTTCACCAAGTGGATCTGTTCCTCCGATCCCCTCCGCCAGACCTCGATCAAGACGGGCTGCGACGCGATGGCCCGCGGGGCGATCGGACCGATGGCCGCAAGCAGCTCCTGCCGAAGCGATGCGGGCGGCAGCTGGAAATAGGGAGATTGAACGAAAAAATGCACCATCTGCAGCCGATCCATCCATCGACGGGCCAGGCGGGATCGGAAGTAGGCGCGATAAAGGCCCAGGCCGATGCCTTCCAGAACCCGCCGGACGGCCGGGGCGATCGGCCGCTCCCCCCGGCCCAGATCCCTCCATCCGCGTAGCTCGGACAGAACGATCCATCGGCCGTGGAACCCGGCCGCCCCGGAAGGCGGCTGCACACTCACCAGAACGCGGGCATCCATCGCTTCATCGGGGGATCGGACAACGCGCCAGGGGATCCCGGCATCCAGCAGGGTTTGGGCGGCTCCGAAGTAGAGAGGGGCGATCCGTGTCCATTCCGCCCATAGAGCATCCCCGGGGTGCAAGAGCGCGAGGGGAGCGCAGTTCTCCCGCCCTTCGTAGAGCGCCGCGTGATCAGCAAGCCAGCGCTGATAGGTCCCGATCGCCCTTCGTTGCTCCGCGTATCGCGGGGCGGTGAGGACAGTGAACGTTCCCCCCTCGACGAACTCAGTCCCTTTGATCACCAAGATCGCCCCACACGCGGCGGCCTCCGCGATCGCCTGCTGGAACCGGCGCGGGGGATAGACCCCATCGAACCCGATCCCCCGGTCGTAAGGGAGGGTGCTGAGGGGCGTTTCACCGGCCAGGGCCCGCGCCGTCCGCAAGGTGAGGGCGTTGTTGACCAGTCGATCCCCGTCCCAGCGCGGGAGCCCGTAATCCTCGATCATCAGGATGTCCTGGACGCGGGCCAGCTTCGCCAGGTCGATACCGTAGATCAGGAAACTGGGGCGCATCACCGCGTCGAAGTCATTGGCGCTGATCACAATGTCCGGGCGGAGCGAGCGAGCGTAGTCCGCCAGGGCCGTCAGGGTGTCCGTCACCTGTTGCGCACGCCATCGGAGGTAAAGGCGCGCGGCTTCCTCCCGCTCCGGCTCCAGCGAGCGGGGGATCTCCAGCCCGGTTGCCTGCTGGAAGGCGCGGCGGCATCGGGGGCAGTAACAGCCGGCAGGCCCCAGCCACATCCGGGCGAAGAGAAGGGGCTGGGCCGCATGCCAGGGGTTGTCGAAGAAGATCCCATCGGCGCCCCGAGCGATCGCGTCCCGGATCCGGTCCCGCAGATGCGCCAGCCAGTCCGGGTGCAGCCAGCAGGTCATATAGCGGCCGGTGTAATAATAGATCGGACGGCCCCGAGGGTCCTGGGCGAACCAGTCGCGGGCCCGATGGCTGCCGTCGAAGACCGCATTCGAGGTCTGAATGTAGGCGAAGACGCGGATCCCCCGCTGGTGGTAGATGGCTGCTGCTTTCTCGAAGGTCTCCCAATCCTCCTGTTCGATTTCGGGAGGAAAGCCCCAATTGTAAGTCAGATACGCCCAGTTATTCCCCAGCTCCTCGGCAACCCGCTGGGCCCCGGCCTCTGTGTAAGCCTCCAGATGGGCCTCCACGTCCACCGGTGCCCCCATGAACTTGAGGCGGTTCATGCGGATGGTCCCCGGCCCCGCCCAGAGGTAGATCGGTCGATGTCGGCCGATGGAAAGCTCATCGTGACGCATCGTCGTCTCCGATCCGCTGATTGATTTGAAATGATGCGGTGTTGAGCGATCGGCATGTGAAGGCGCTATAGCGATCGCTCCTCCCCTATATTCCTCACCCCTCTGCAGTGAAACACTACCGAGATAGGAGTTCCACCGTTGGCTTCCTCCGGGGGCTTTGGGGTCTTGTTGATTCCCCCTCCCTACGGCCCTCGGGGCCGTGGGGAGGGAAGAACCCTTCCACCTCGTCCGACCGGCTTCCAATGGCATAACTCCGGCGAGAACTTTTCGGGCCGGGAAGGCTGTCTTCAGCGCCTGCCCGGCCCGAAGGCCTCTCCTCGCCCATTATGCCCCAGAGTTCATGATGGGTCCGAGCCGATCGCCCGCTTTATCCCACAGGGGCCACGGGCTGCCGTCGGGCCGCCGACGCTATCCCTTCACCGCGCCGGCGGTCAAGCCGGCCAGGAGATAGCGCTGGAAGAAGATCGCCAGGAGGGCGGGGGGTAAACTGGCCAGGACCCCCGCCGCGGAGATCAGGCCGTATTCCGTATAGTGTCGTCCGATGAACATCGCAATGGCCACCGTCACCGTGCGCTTCGTCTCGCTGGACGTGAAGATGAGCGGGATCATGAAGGCGTTCCAGGTTTGCATGAAGGTATACACCCCCGCGGCGAAAAGGCCAGGGACCGCGAGGGGCAGGATGACGTGGCGAAGCATCTGGAGCCGGGTGGCGCCGTCCACCAGGGCCGCTTCCTCCAGATCCACCGGGATGCTCAGGAAGTAGCTGCGCAGGATCCAGATCACAAAGGGCAGGTGGAAGGCGGTCAACAACAGGATGACGATCTCCAGGCGATCCAGCAGGCCGAAGCGGCTCATCACCAGGAACATCGGGATCAGCAGGACGATCACCGGCACCATCTGGACGAGCAGGAATAGATACAGCAGGCGGTCGCCCAGCGGCATCTGTAGGCGCGCGAACGCGTAGCCAGCCAGGACGCCGAAGAGCAGGCACAGGGCGGTCACCCCGCTGGCCACGATCATGCTGTTCCGAAGGGAGAAGCGAAACGCCCGCAGGGTGACCGTAGTCAGAGTGGTCCCTTCGATCTCTCCACCGAACAGCAGATGGGAGTAATTCGAAAAGTCAGGCGGCCAAGGGATCCAGCGCGGAGGGATAGACAACAGGTCGGCGGGCGAGGCGATGCTGCTGATGACCAGCCAGGCCAAGGGCAGGGTGATGAACAGGAACACCCCAACGACCAGGAGGATCTGGAACAGGGCGGCCAGGATGCGACGCCACCGACGCGCGGCCAGGAGCCCACCGATCTCCATCCGGGCGATCATAGGCGCGCCTCCCCGGGTCGAGTGATCCGGCTGTAGAGCACCGTCAGGCCAACGGCGGTCAGGGCGATCAGCCAGGCCAGCGCCGAGGCATAGCCGTATTCCAGCCGCTGGAAGGCGGCGTCGTAGAGGTAATAGCCGATCACCTGAGTGGCGTTGGCTGGACCGCCGCCTGTCAACACATACACCAGGTCAAAGAGGGTGAGGGCATCGATGGTCTTGAGGATCAGGTTGATCAACGTAATGGGCATCAGCAGCGGGAGGGTGATGTGGCGGAAGCGGGCCCACCATCCCGCCCCATCCACCTGGGCGGCTTCGTAGATCTCCTCGGGGATGCTCTGCAGGCCGGCCAGATAGAGCAGCGTCATCATCGGCACGGTGGCCCAGGTGTTGGCCAGCGCCACCAACAGCAGCGCCCGCTGGGGATCCAGCAGCCAGGGGATGTAGTCCCGGATGATCCCCAGCTGGTAGAGGACCCCGTTGAGGGCGCCATAGTGGGGATCATAGATCCGGCTCCACAACAGCCCCTGCACAGTGCCCGGCAGGATCCAGGGGACGATCAGCAGGCCGCGGACCAGGCCTCGAAGGGGGAAAGGCCGGTTCAGGATCAGGGCGAACGCCATCGACAGCGGGATCCCCAGGCCGATCCCCACCGCGGCCAGATAGAGGGAGCGCCCGGCCGCCGCCTGGACGTCGGGGGAGGACAGGGCCTGAAGATAGTTCCAAAGGCCCACGAATCGGGGCCCCAGCCAGGGCGCCCGGATGTTGAGGTCATAAAGGCTGATGACCAGGGAGTGGAAGAGGGGGTAGAACAGAAGGCTGACGATCATCGCCAGGCCAGGCGTGATCATCAACAGCCCTACCAAGCGGGTGCGGTAGCGCAGGGTCCTGGATTTCGCCATCAGGAGGTGCAGGTTTGTCCTCGCCCGGATTGTCACTTCCATCACAAGTCCTCCTGGCCTAGGGGTCAGCGGCCCGGCGATATGAGGAGCCCTTGATCTCATACGGCCGTGCGAGAAAAGAACGCGGGGGACAACGATCCCCCGCGAAGGAGTTGCAGAAGCCCTGCGGCGCACAGAAGATGCCGTGGGCGGGCCTTGCCGCTCCCCGGCCCGCCCACGGGGAGGAGAGCCGATCACCGACCGTATTTGGCCTTCAACTCACGGGTGTAGGCGGCCACTTCCTCCAGGGCCTTCTGCGGGGTCTTCTGCTTGGTCAGCACCTCCTGGATGGCCTTCTGCATGGCCGCCGACCACTCCTGGTAATACGGCAGGGCGGGGCGCATGGCCAGGAAGGCGGCCTGCTGGAGCATCACGTCGCCGCCCGCCTGCTTCAGCTTCATCGAGACCTCGGGGTCGTTCAGGACGCTCTTCCAGCCGGGCGGCGCGCCCTCCTTCAGGAACATGAACTTCTCACCCTCCGGACCGGCAATGCAACGGAGGAACTCCCAGGCAGCCTCGGGGTTCTTCGAGTAGGCGGAGATCGCCCAGCCCATCGGACCGGCCACGGAATACGGGCCGCCGGGCCCCGCGGGAGCCAGGGCGATGTCGAACTCCCCAGCTCGCGGCGACTTGGCCGGATCGTTCATCACCAGCAGCGGGGTGCCCCACAGGAACACGAAGGCTCCCTGGCCGGCCAGCATGACGTCCCGCCGCTTGCCGCCGCCCCGCAGGGTCAGGGCCGCTGGATCGATGATCTCATACTTGTGCATCATGTCATACATCAGCTGCAGGGCCTGGACCCCCGCGCCCTGGTTGAAGACCGGGTTGCCCTGAGCGTCGAACAGCTCGCCGCCCAGGCTCTTCACCAGCATCACGTAGTCCACCGTGACCTGCTCGTAGTTGGCGGCCCAGCTGAAGACCATCGGATACTTCACGATGCCCTTCTTCTTCAGGTCCAGGCTCATCTGGATGAGCTCGTCCCACGTGCGCGGCGGGCGGTCGTAGCCGGCATCCTTCAGCATCTTCTTGTTGTAGACAAACGACATCCACTCCGCCTTCCAGGGCAGGGCGATCCACTTGCCCTCATAGATCACCCCCTTCTCGGCGAAGGGCAGGATGTCCGCCCGCATCTCCGGGGTGAGGAAGCCCTCCAGCGGATAGGTGTAGCCGGCCGCGGCATACTGGGGGAGATCGATGATGTCGACATAGAACAGGTCATAGGTGGGGAGCTTGTTCGCCAGGGCGGCTAAGAGCTTGGGGCGCACCTCTCCGTGGGGAACTACTTCGACGTTCAGGCGGATGCCGGTCTTCTCCTCGCACCGCTTCTGGAGGGCGATCATGTTCTCCGTCTGTCCTTCAGGGTTGTCCAGAAGCGTCAGGGTGACACCGGCGAAGCGGGGCGTTGGAGTAGCGGGAGGGGTGGGCGTCACTTCGATGATCCGGGTCACCTCCACGGGCTTCTCCACCACTGCCGGGGTGGGCGTGGCGGCCGGGACGCACGCGCCCAAGAGAAGCCCTAGGATGACCCAACCGATCCAGACCGCAGAGACCTTGGAGCGCTTCACGGTTTTCATGGCGATCCCTCCGGAACAGGTTTAGGGGGGCTCGAGGCGCGAACGATCAATGGCATCGGCAAAACCACCTCTGACGGCTGAGGCTTCTCGCCAGCGATCAGCCGCAGGACCATCTCCACCGCCTGCATGCCCAGCTCGAACTTAGGAGGACGCACCGCTGTGAGAGGGACCTCCTGAAGGGCAGCCGCTTCGCTTTCATCCAGGCTGACCAGAGCGATATCCTCCGGAACTCGAAGCCCCAGATTCCTTAAGAGGGCCAGCACCACCACATCGCGATCGGTTAACAACGCATCCGGCGGGGGATCCGCCTGCAGGAGCCGGGCCACTTCCTCCATGGAGGGATCGTCCCGTGGTCGCTCAGGGATGCTCACCAGGGCCGGATCATACGGAAGGCCCACCTCCTGAAGGGCGCGCTGATAGCCCCTTAGGCGCTCCTGGCCATAACTGAACCGCAACGCCTGCCCCAAGAAACCGATCCGCCGATAGCCCCTCTCCATCAAATGGCGCGTCGCCATATAAGCGCTTTGTTCATAATCCTGGAACACACAATAGCCGGTATGACCAGGGATCCGCCGGGCGATCAGCACCGCTGGGAACTCCCTGGCCCACAGATCCAGGATCCACTCATCCGGGATCGAACTGCCCAGCAGGAGAAGGCCATCCACCAAACCCGATCGCAGCATGCGGCGCCAGGAGGGGGGATCGAGGCGATGAGGAGCGGTGAACAACATGACGTTATATCCCTTCATCTCGGCCGCATAGCTGATCCCACGCACATACTCGAGGAAATAAGGGGTCGCGAAGTTGGAATCGCCCAGGCCAGCCAGCACCAGCCCCAGACACTCCGAACGTTGAAAGGCCAGCCGCCGGGCGGAGGCGTTGGGGTGATAGTCCAGCTCCTCCATCGCCCGCAACACCCGCTCCCGGGTCTCCGGGGCCACCGGGCGGGGTCCACCATTAATCACATAGGAAACCGTTGCCACCGAAACCCCTGCCCGCCGCGCCACATCCTGAATCGTGACATCCCGAGATCCCCTGCGCGGCATCGAACCGGCCTCACATCCGGATCTAACCGGTTAGTCTAAGCGATTAGATTATAAGGGAACTTGAAATGTCTGTCAAGAGGATGTGGACCATCGGATAGAAAGGATACCGTCGGCTTCCTCGGGAAGTCTTTTACCCTCCTCCCCACGTCTTCGGGCCGTGGGGAGGGAGGAATGGGGGTGGGCGGGGCCGCCTTCGGCGGCCCC
>NZ_JANWXB010000020.1 GCF_025055495.1 Thermoflexus sp.
CGCCCCCGAAAACCCCCAAATTAAAAGTGGATAAAGCACTAGCGATGAGGCTCCTTGAGGGGACTCCTCGATCGGCCTCCTGGAAACCCCGGGCGCTCGGACAACGCTGCTATTCCGCCGGAGGGGGCGGTCCGTCGGTTCCCTCTGATCTCCCATCCCCAAGGCCCCGTAGGGGCGAAACGCTTTTCGCCCCTACTTGATCATCGGGCGGGTCCTCCTTCACGAACTTCGATCCCCCTCCTCATCAATCATCGCTTAAAATCGTCTACTACCAGATCCGCGAACGGAGACTGCTTTACCCGGTCGTCCGCAACCCGGCGGCGACCCCCTGGATCGTCAGCCACAGGGCCTCCCGGAGCTCCTCCGCCTCCGGCTGTTCCCGCCAGCGCCGCAGCAACAGGATCTGAATGAAGTTCAGTGGATCCACATACGGGTTCCGCACCTGGATCGATCGCTTCAGCCACGGGATGTCCTCTAAGAGATCCGGCAGGCCGGTGATGCGCAGAAGCGCCCGTCGGGTCCGATGATATTCCCGCTCGATCTGGGACCAGACCGCCTGGCGGATGGATTCGTCCGGCACCAGCTCCGCGTAGGCCCCGGCGATGCCCAGATCGGTCTTCGCCAGAGCCAGGGCGGCGTCCGCCAGGACCACCTGGAAGAACGGCCAGCGACGGGCCATCTCCTCCAGCAGCGACCAGCCGGAGGCCCCTTCGGCCTGGGCGAAGGTCTCCACGCCGGTTCCCAATCCGAACCACCCCGGGAGCAGATGGCGGCTCTGGGTCCAGGAGAACACCCAGGGGATCGCCCGCAGGTCTTCCAGCCGGCGCTCCGGCCGCCGACGGGCCGGGCGGGAGGCGATGGGAAGTTCCTCGATCCCATCGATCGGCGTCGCATGCTCAAAGTAGGTCAGAAAGCCGGGCGTCTCCAGCAGGTCCCGATAGGCCCGGTAGGCCGCCTCGCTCATCCGCTCCATCGCTTCCACCCACGCGGCCTCCGGCTCCGAGGCAGGCAGGGCGGAGACCAGCAGCGTCGCCCACAGGACCTGCTCCAGATGCCGGTAAGCGATGTGGGGATCATCGTAGCGTTCGGCCAGGACCTCGCCCTGTTCGGTCATGCGCAGGCGCCCGCCCACCGCGTCGGGGGGGAGACCGAGGATGCTCCGGGCCGCCGGGCCGCCGCCCCGCCCCAGGGCCCCGCCCCGGCCGTGGAAGAAGGTGAGGGTGACCCCGTGGGCGCGGGCCACCCGCACCATCTCCGCCTGCGCCCGGTAAAGGGCCCAGACGGCGGCCAGATACCCGCCGTCCTTGGTGCTGTCGGAGTAGCCGACCATCACCACCTGATGGTCTCCCTGACGGCTCAGGTGCTCCCGATACAGGGGGATCGAAAGCACCCGATCCAGGATCCGGGGCGCCTCCCGCAAGGTGGCGATGGTCTCGAAGAGCGGCGCGACCCGGAAGAAAGCCGGAGGGCTCGAAAGGCCGCTGGCCGCGGCCATCAGCCAGAGCACCGCGAACACGTCCGCGGGGCTGCGGGCCATGCTGATGATGTAAGGGCCCAGCGCCTCCGGACCGTAAGCCTGGGCGGCCTGGTGGATCAGCCGGAACACCGCAAGGGTCTCCGCTGTCTCCGCTGACGGCGTCGCCTGTCCGGCCAACTCGGCCGCTCGGGGGAGGGTCTCCACCAGAAGCGCGATCTGCTTCTCTTCGGAGAGCGCCGGGTAGTCGGCGATGCCCGACGCCTGGAGCAGCTCCGCGATCGCCTCCGTGTGACGGCGAGCTTCCTGGCGCACGTCCAGGCGGGCCATGTGGAATCCAAACACCCGGGCCTGGATCCACCAGTCCCACAGGATCCCCTCCGCGATGCGTTCCCCCCGGCCTTCCCGGAGGCTCTCTCGCATGCGCTCCAGGTCCTCCACCAGCTCCCGGGCGGACCGATAAGCGCCCTCCGGAGGCGGGTCCGCCATGGGGTCCCAGCGCTGGGTCTGTTCCAGGCGCCAGGCGATCACCGCGATCCACCGCCGGTAGGCTTCATAGGGGGAGAGGCGGGAGAGATGCTCCTTGAGGGCCGGCCACCGCGTCTCGGCCTCCGCCAGGGCCTGGGCCAGGGCGGGGGTGATCGGAGCCTGGCGCGTGGAAACCCCCAAGGCGATGAAGAGATCGCGGGCCTGTTGCAGATGAAGGGATAGGGCGACCTGACGATGGCGCCGCAACGTCTGGGCGGTCACCTCCGCCGTCACCCGGGGATTCCCATCCCGATCCCCGCCGATCCAGGAGCCGAAGCGCAGGAAGATCGGCAACGCGTCCCCCAGCTCGGGATAGGTGGCCCGGAGGGCCTTCTGAACGTCCCGATACAGCCGGGGGGTCAGGGACCACAGGGTGCGGACAAAGAAGGAAAGGCCGTTCTCCACCTCATCCATCACCGACGGGCGGCGCACCCGGATCAGATCGGTCTGCCAGAAGGCCGTGAGCTCCGCCCGTAAGCGTCGGAGCAACGCCTCCCGTTCCCGGGGCAAGCGATCCGGGGCATCCAGGTCGATCAGGATCGCGCGGATCCGTCCCAGGAGGCCCCGAACGGTTCGCCGCTTGGCCTCCGTGGGGTGGGCGGTGAACACGGGCTCGATGGAGAGCGCATCCAGTAACGCCCGCATCGCCTCCCCAGGAACCCCTGCGGCCCGAATCCGCTGGAAGGCCTCCGCGATGGATTCGGGCCGCGGCTGAGGATGGGCTGCCTGCTCCCGCGCCCGCAGCACGCGCACCCGGTGACGGTCCTCGGCGAGGTTGGCCAGATCGAAGAAGATGGCGAACGCCCGGGCGATCACGTTCAGCTCCGGCAGCGTCAATTCCTCCAGCAGCGCCCGCAACGCCCGCTCCGCTTCCGCAGCGCCTGCCCGGCGGGCGCGGGCCAGCTGCCGCACCCGCTCCTCCAGTTCAAAACCCTCCAGCCCGGCCTGCTCCCGGATCACCTCGCCGAGCAGGTCTCCGAGCAGATGGATGTCCCGTCGAAGCGGCTGGTCGCTCGTCATCGCTGGATTTAACCCTCCATCAGATTCTGATCCATGACGTCATGCGCCATTTCAAGCGACAAGTCCGATCCGAGCGCCCTCGGAGGAGCGGCGAGCTAAGCCTTTTCCCTGGGCCCTATGGGCTCGAGGAAAAAGAGAGAGAAAGAATCGTTTTAGGCT
>NZ_JANWXB010000035.1 GCF_025055495.1 Thermoflexus sp.
AGGTCGAACAGCTGGGAACTGGAAGGGGTCGAATTCAAATTCCTCTGAGGCCCTTACACGTCCAGATTTCGCACTTCTTTCGCATGCGCTTGGATGAAGCGGCGGCGAGGCTCCACAGCTGCGCCCATCAGCATATCGAACACGCGATCCGCCTCCGCGGCGTCTTCGATGGTCACCTGGAGCAGGATCCGCCGCGCCGGATCCATGGTGGTTTCCCAAAGTTGCTCAGGGTTCATCTCCCCGAGCCCCTTGTAGCGCTGGGTCGCCACCTGCCGCTCATCGGCCGGATCGATCCCTCGCTTGCGCAGCCGGGCGAAGATCTCGTCCCGTTCAGCGTCCGAATAGGCGTAGAAGATCTCCCGGCTCTTCTTCACCTCGATCCGATACAGGGGCGGCTGGGCGATGTAGACATGGCCGTGCTCGATGAGCGGCGTCATATGTCGGAAGAAGAAGGTCAGCAGCAGTGTGCGGATGTGGTTCCCATCCACATCCGCATCGGCCAGGATGATGATCTTGCCATAGCGCAGCCGGGAGAGGTCGAACTGGTCCCCGATGCCGGTGCCGATGGCGGAGATCAGGGCTTTGATCTCCTCGTTGGCCAGCATCTTGTCCAGGCGGGCCCGTTCCGTGTTGAGGATTTTCCCCCGCAAAGGCAGGATCGCCTGGAAGTGACGGTCGCGGGCCTGTTTGGCGGAGCCGCCCGCCGAATCCCCTTCTACGATGAACAGCTCCGCCTTCGCCGGGTCGCGCTCGGAGCAATCGGCGAGCTTCCCGGGCAGGGTCAGGGACTCCAGCGCGCTCTTGCGGATCACCAGCTCCCGGGCCTGCCGGGCCGCCTCTCGGGCGCGGGCGGAGGTCAGGCATTTCTGGATAATGGCCTTGGCTTCCCGCGGGTTCTCCTCCAGCCAGCGGGCCAGGGCCTCGCCGACCACCGATTCCACCGCCCCCTTCACCTCCGCGTTGCCCAGCTTGCTCTTGGTCTGGCTCTCAAACTGGGGTTCGGGGAGCTTCACGCTGATGACCGCCGTGAGCCCCTCCCGCACATCCTCTCCCGTGAAGTTGGGGTCGCTGTCCTTGAGGAGCCCGGCCTTCCGCGCGTAGTCGTTCAACGTCCGGGTGAGCGCCGAACGGAACCCGGTGAGATGCGTCCCGCCGTCCACCGTGTTGACGTTGTTGGCGAAGGCCAGCACCGTCTCGTTGTAAGCATCGGTGTATTGCAGGGCGACCTCCACCAGGATATCCCCCACCGTCTTCTCCACATACCAGATGGGGTGGAGCGGCTGACGGTTGCGGTTGAGATAGCGGACGAAAGACTGGATCCCGCCCTCGAAATAGAACGTGAGCTCGCGGTCCTCCCGCTCATCCACCAGGGTGATGGTGAGCCCCCGGGTCAGGAAGGCCATCTCCCGGAAGCGCTGGGCCAGGGCCTCGAATTTATAGTCGATCCCCCCGCGGAAGATCTCCGCATCCGGCTTGAAATGAATGATGGTTCCATGGTCAGCGGGTGGGAAGCGAGGATGCGCATACCAGCGAGCAGGATCCGCCTTCCCGATCCGCTCCACCGGCGTCACCGGACGGCCCCGCTCATAACGCTGACGGTAGCGATAGCCATCCCGCTGGACGATGGCCTCCAGCCATTCGGAGAGAGCGTTCACCGCGCTCACGCCGACGCCGTGAAGACCGGTAGCCACCTTATAGCTCCCGCCGCCGAACTTTCCGCCGGCGTGCAACGTGGTCATCACCACCTCCAGGGCCGGCCGTCCGGTCTGGGGGTGGAGGTCCACCGGGATGCCCCGCCCGTTATCCGTCACCCGAACGCTCCCGTCGGCCAGGATCTCCACCAAGATATGGGTGCAGACCCCGGCCAGGGCCTCATCGACCGCGTTATCCACCACCTCATAGACCAGATGATGCAGGCCCCGGATGTCCGTCGAGCCGATATACATCCCTGGACGACGGCGGACCGCTTCCAGGCCCTCCAGGACCTGGATCTGGCTGGCATCATAGGCCGTGACCGCCTCCGCTGCTCCGTTGGAGCCCGCCGTTCGAGCGCTCTTTCGGGTCTCATTCGCCATACATCCTCCCCGTCGCACAAGGCCTGAAAGGCTCGCATCCTCGGGCCGATCCGAGAAATCCGGCCTGGGTATGCAAGCACTTTTCCCATTTTAACTCAAATTGAGATAAGGGAAAACCTCTGCTGCCCTGCCCATCCTGGATCCGCCATTCAAGGGAAACTGGGCCAGGGTCCCTGGCCCCTACCCCGTTCCCCCCATTTTCTCCCCCATCCCTGCCACTGGAGAGGCCATGGGGAGGGGGGAATAGGCAACGCGGGCCACTCCAAGCCGGAACGGGTCCCCGCGCTGGCCCCGAGGTGCCCCTGCCTGGCTTCCTCCCATCCCCAATCGGATCCAGGGAGCTCCTCCTTAGATGCTTGACTTTTCAAAACAGGCATTTAAAATATTGAAACGAAATATTTAAATTTTGTGGAGAGGGGAATGGCCGCCTGGATTGGAGTATGTCCGGTGTGCGGGGAAGGACTGGAAGCCGTGGCCCTGCAATGCCCGGCATGTGAGACACGGATCGAGGGCCGGTTCCAGCTGGGCCGGCTGGCCCGGCTTTCCGCCGAACAGCTGGCCTTTGTCGAACTCTTCCTGCGGTGCGAGGGGAAGTTCACCCGATTAGAGAGCCTGACCGGCCTCTCCTACCCTACGTTGCGCAAACGGCTCCAGGAGATCCTGCGGGCGATGGGTTATGAGGCCGAGGCGGAAGCTCCCCCCGGCCCGGAGGAACGCCTCCGGATCCTGGAAGCGCTGGCGGAGGGCCAGATCTCATATGAGGAGGCGCTCCGCCGGCTGCGCGGGATGGGATCTTCGGAGGGGTGACCATGGTGCGCGTTGCAGGCCTGGAAGCGGTGAGCGGATTGCGCCCCGCCGATGTGCGGTGGGATCTCCGAGGGATCGCCGATTTGCTGGAAGAGGCCTTCGCCAGCGATCTGGACGAGGTTGGCCAGCGGATCATCCGGGAGATGCGATTCTGGTCCCGCCTGGGATGGTTGCTGAAAGGGCTGGAATGGTTCCTTCCGCCCGGGGAGACCTTCGCGCCGGGCTATGTGTGGGTGGAGGGCCGTCGCGTGGTGGGCTATACCATGGTCCGCCGCTTCCGGCCGGGCTCGGAGGGTTGGCTCATCGCCAACGTGGCGGTGGCCCCTGGCTTTCGGGGAAGGGGGATCGGCCGGGCGCTGGTTTCCGCCTGCCTGGAATACGCCCGAGCCCATGGAGCCCGATGGGCCGCGCTTCAGGTTCGGGCGGACAACACCCCGGCCCTCCGGTTGTATCGATCGCTGGGTTTTGTGGAGATCGGGCGCATTCAGATCTGGCATCGGGAAGCCTGGCGCGGGCCGTTCCTGCCTTCCCTTTCGCCGACCATCCCCGGCTACCGGGTGCGGCCCGCCCGACCTGGGGAGGCGCCCACCCTTGCCGCCTGGATCACCGCGGCGGAGAACCCGGCGATGCGATTGTTTGAACCCCTGGGCTTGCTTCCGATGGCGCTGGCGCCATGGCCTTTCGGCCGGCGCTGGAAAACCCTCTGGGTCCTCGAAACGGAGGGGGGGGAGATCGTAGCGCTGACGGTCTGGATCCGACGGGAAGGTTTGCTGACCTTGCGGGCCTTTCTGGCCGGCTCCGGGACCCCTCTACACGCCCGATGGTTGGTGGAGACCGCCCTAATGGAGATCCCCCCAGGGCTTCCCGTGATGGCCATGACTGGAGAGGAGCCGCCGCTCTCCGCGGCGCTGCTCTCCCTCGGCTTCCGGCCCGTTCGCACCCTGATTGGAATGCGCCACGATTTGAAGGCTGGATCATCAGAGGCCGCTTCGGGTAGCCTTCAGGGGCGATGATCCCTTCTCCCTCTCCCTATGGCTCTCCGGGCCGTGGGGAGAGGGAGAAAGAAGGTTTTCAGGAGGGGACCGAGGGCCTTTGGCTCCCCAGTCCTGCTCCCCCTCCAATCAAAGGCAAGCAAAGCCCTACCGGATTGAGGGATTTCAGGGGCAGGTAGAGCGCCAGAGGTGGCCCGCCCGCTCCCCAATCCGGAACCCTTCAGGAGGCCGTAATGCCACGGGATGAAGAGCGTTTACGGATTCTGAAGATGATCGAAGCGGGTCAGATCACGGCGGAACAGGGCCTGGAGCTATTGAAGGCGCTCCAGGAAGCCGAGGCGGCTCCGGAGGCCCCCACGCCCGCCGCGCGCTGGCTGCGCATCCGAGTCACAGATGTCGCCTCTGGACGCCAGCGGGTTCACGTGAGCATTCCCCTGAGCTTGGCCGATCTGGGTCTCCGGATCGGCGGGCGCTTTATCTCCGGGATTCCAGGGGGGGATCTTCAGGAGCTGCTGGAGCACCTGCGAAAAGGGGTGACCGGAAAGCTGGTGGAGGTGGTCGACGAGG
Organism: Thermoflexus sp.; assembly: GCF_025055495.1. Classification (GTDB taxonomy): domain Bacteria; phylum Chloroflexota; class Anaerolineae; order Thermoflexales; family Thermoflexaceae; genus Thermoflexus. The sequence continues at coordinate 4,442 of NZ_JANWXB010000035.1, forward strand.
AAGAGGGGGAGCGCGTGGAGATCACGGTGGAATAAATTCACCCCAGCTGCTGCTTGGCCCATCTTTGATCTGGGGGGTTCGAGGGATGGGCTGGGAGCTTTCGGCTCCCAGCCCATCCCCCTGAAAGATGACTTCTCCCCCCTTCCCCCATGGCCCTTTGGGCTGTGGGGGGCCTGAAGGCCTCCGGCCCCGCCCCAACCCCCAAACCATCCGGAGGGATGCGGTTGGGGCCTGCCGGACGAGGCAGGACGGCCTCATCCCTCTTGCTTCCCCCTCCCCACGCCTTTTGGACCGTGGGGAGGGAGATAAAAGATTCCAGGGGAAAGCGAGCGGCGTCACTCCTGAACGCCATGAGGCACGAACTGGGGGAACAAAACGCCCAACGGACAACCGGGCAGAGAACATGGAGATGGAGCCACCCCAGAAGCCAGCGACACATCCACCATCCCGGGTTGCAGGCGCCTTCTGGGCGCTCTGGGCCGGGCATGCGATTTCCCTGTTCGGCAGCATGCTGGTTCAGTTCGCCCTGGTCTGGTGGATCGCCCAGACGACGGACTCCGCCATGGCGCTGTCGATCGCGACCCTGCTGGCGCTGCTGCCTGGGGTCCTGCTGGGCCCCGCTATCGGGGCCCTGGTCGATCGATGGGATCGCCGGGCGATTATGCTGGCCTCCGATGGGGGGATGGCGAGCCTGACCCTGGGCCTGGCCCTTCTGGCGGCCATCGGAACCTTGGACCTGGGCCCGGTTTACGCGGTGATGTTCCTGCGTTCCCTCCTGGAGACCTTCCACTGGTCCGCCCTTCAGGCCTCCATCCCACTGATGATCCCGGAGCGCCATCTGGCCCGGATCGCTGGGCTCAACCAGGCCCTCAGCGGCGCGCTGAACATGATCGCCCCGCCAGCGGGGGCCATTCTGCTTCATCTCTTGCCGCTCCCCGGGGTGCTGATGGTCGATGTCCTTACCGCCCTCCTGGCCATGCTGACACTGCTCTTCATCACGATCCCCCGGCCCTCCCAGGCGGCGATCCGCCCGGCGTGGTGGAAAGAGATGCTGGACGGCCTGGACTACGCGCGACGCTGGTCTGGCGCCCTTGTGCTGATGGGCATGGGCGCTCTCATCAATTTCGCGGTCACCCCTGCCTTTGCCCTGCTCCCCCTGATGGTGACCCGTCACTTCCGGGGCGGCGCGCTGGAGCTGGCCTGGCTGGAATCGGCCTGGGGGATCGGGATCATCAGCGGCGGTCTGGCCCTGGGAGCATGGGGAGGGTTCCGGCGTCGCATTTACACGACGCTGGCCGGGTTGATCGGGATGGGATGCGCATTGCTGACGATGGGGCTCCTGCCGCCCAACGCCTTCTTGATCGCGGTGGGGGCTATGTTCGTGGGAGGAGCGATGAATGTGATGACCAACGGGCCCATCTTCGCGATCCTTCAGGCGGTGGTTCCCCCGGAGCTCCAGGGCCGGGTCCTTCTGGTGATCGGGAGCGTGGTGGGGATCATCGCACCGCTGGGCATGGCCCTTGCCGGCCCGGTCGCCGATGCGGTGGGCGTCCAGGTCTGGTTCATCGCCGGCGGACTCACATGCGCGCTGACCGGGCTTATGGCCCTGGGGATCCCATCGGTGGTTCAGCTGGAGGAGCAGGCGCCCAGCCGGGTTCTGCAGTAACTCCAGTTGTTGTCTCTTCCTCCGGAGGGCTTTTTGGGGCTGGGAAGGCCGCTGGCTGGGCCTAATAGCGGGCAGGGTGTTTCGACGCTACGAAGCGGCGTGGCGGAGATCAGGCCCTCTCTAATGCTTTGAAACTGGGGGTTTGAGGAACTGAAGCCCGTCCGGAAGGCGATGGCCCCTCCCCCTTTTCCCCCCTCCCCACGGCCCCGAGGGCCGGGGGGGGGGGGGGTAAAAGATTGCTTTGGGGAGCGGAGCTGGGCGCCAAAGGCGCCCGGCTCCGCCCCCAAAGCCCCAGGGGAAGAGGAACTGCGTAACTTAAGGCGCGATGCTGGGGATCTGCCAGACCCATCGCCTCATCCCAAGATGGAGGAAAGCGCAATGGGGTTTTCATTCGGCGTTCAGCTTCTTCAGGCGCCTCTGCTGCTGGAGCTCTCTCAGCCCCTGCTGGCAGGCATGCCTGGGGCGGTTCCGGTGGATGCGGCCCGGCTGGCAGAACGGATCGCCGACAATGGGTTCACGCTGATCGAATTGAACACCGACCTCCAGATCTTTTTCCCCGAATCCTTCACGCTCCCCGTTCTCCGCCGCCTGCAAGAATTGAAGGAAGAACGCGGCCTGCGCTATACGGTCCACCTCCCCCTCTGGTCCCTGGAGCCCTCCAGCCCGGTCGAGGAGATCCGCCGAGCCTCGGTGGACACACTGGTGGACGCGGTGCTCCGGCTGGCCCCGCTGGAGCCGCAGGTCTATGTGCTCCACATCGCCGGGCCTCTGGCGGCGGAGTTTTTCACCTCTCCCGGGATCCCGGATATGGCCCGCGGGTTGCTCATGCGTCGATTTCAGCAACAGGCCGCGCGGAGCATCGAGGAGCTGCTGCGCCGCACCGGATTGCCCTCGCGGGCCCTGGCGGTGGAAACCATCCAGTTCCCGCTGGAGCTCACGCTGGAACTGGCAGACGCGATGGATCTCTCGATTTGTTTCGACACCGGTCACGTGATCTCCCGACAACCCGGACCCATCCCTTTTCAGGAGGCCCTGGAGCGTTGTCTTCCCCGCCTGGCGGAGGTGCATCTGCACGATGGCTACTATCGCCGACAACCGGATGGCTCCATCGTCTGGGCAGATCATCTTCCTCTCGGCCGTGGGGAAGTCCCGGTGGGGGAGCTTCTTCGAACCCTGGGAGCTCATGGGTTCGCCGGACCCATCATTCTCGAATTGATGCTTCCAGAGGTAAAGGAATCCCTGGCGTTTCTGGAGAAAGCGTAGAGGCACGGCTGGCCGTGCCCCCTTCGCTTCCAGTTAAGTCCCTGCCCGCGGAAGGGAGCAAAAGGATCCCACCCCCCCATCCCTTCTCCTCCTCCCCAAGGCCCAAAGCCTCTCCTGGCTAACGCATGCGGTGAATTCCATCCGCGGGGACACGGCGAGCCCTTGGGGAGGGAGCTGATGAAGCCTCTCTTTCTTCCTCCTCTCCACAGTCCCCAAGGCCGTGGGGAGAGGGAAGAAAAGTGTGTGGGGAGCTGGCGGCCCGCCAGCCCCCTAATCCCCAGGGAGAGATCCATCGTTCGCGCAATCGGAGCCCTCTCCAGGCGCTCACTCGGCCTCCCACCTGGGCTCAAAGGCGGCCGCCATCTCCCAGAACAGGGCGATCTGAAGGATCGTGGTCATATGCTCGTAGGTGTGTTGGAGCGTCTTGGTGACGATCCAGGCCAGCGTCCGGGTCCCCCATACGGTCCTGGGCACCGGCCGACTCCAGGCCTCCAGCGGGATAGAGCGGGCCAGCGCGAGCGTCTCGCGCCGGACTTCCGCCAGACGGTCCAGCCATGCTGCGGCAGAGACCTCGCGGGGCCAGCTCGAATCTTCATCGGGCACATCGCCAGGGCGAAGGGGGCCCTGGAGGCCCAGGGCATAACGCATCTGCGGGAGGGCGATATAGTGCTCATAGAACCAGAGGTGATGGAGGATCCGCCGGACTGACCAGTCGCCCAGGGCCGGCGGGGGACGTCGTCCCTCTCGCTCCGACGGAACCTGGGCCACCGCCCAGCGCAAATCGTCCAGGGTGGATTCCAGGCGCTGTAACAACTCCTGCACGGGCGGCCTTCCTTTCCGGAAATCGGAAACCATTTACGCCATGGGCCCTTAGGGCAGTCAACCCAACGGGAGCACCCTCTCCGGGTAAGGCCTTTTAAGAGATTTTGAGGGCTGAGGTTCCCAACTCCCCGAAGGAGAAATCTAGGCGTTTATGGATTCGCCAGCGCCTCGGCCATGACCTCCGCCACATCGCGGATCGGGAGCTGATCCGCCACCCCTTTCGACTGGGCGGCGGAGGTCAGCATGAGATGGCAGAAGGGGCAGGCCACCGCAATCCCCTGGGGGTTCACCCCCATGGCCTCCTCCAGGCGCTGGAGGTGAACCGGCCGGGCCTGAGGGGTGTCCATCCACACCTGGGCGCCGCCGGCTCCGCAACAGAACCCCCGCTCCCGGCTCCGGGCCATCTCCACCAGCTCCACCCCGCTCTCATGCAGCAGGCGCCGGGGCGCGTCGAAGATCCCGTTGTAGCGGCCCAGGTAGCAGGAATCATGGAACGTCCACCGCCGGCCGTCCCCCGGCTTCAGCCTCAGCCGTCCTTCCGCCACCAGACCTGCCAGGAACTCGGTGTGATGGGCCACCTCAAACCGGCCGCCGAACTGGGGATATTCGTTCCGGAACGTGTTGTAACAATGCGGGCACATGGTCAACAGGGTGCGGAACCGATAGGAGCGCAGCGTTTCCAGGATGGCCTCGGTGGCGGCGACATACATGGCCTCGTGGCCGGAGCGGCGGGCCCATTCCGCCGTGCACGTCTCCTCATCGCCCAGCACGGCGAAATCCACCCCGGCGGCCTGAAGCAGCCGGACGATAGCCCGGGCCGTGCGCTGGCCGTTGGGATCGAAGGCCCCTGCGCATCCCACCCAGAAGAGGACCTCCGCCTCTCCCTTCTCGGCCATGACCGGCACCTCCAGCCCCTTCGCCCACTCCAGCCGCGAGGTCCGCTGCCCCCACGGGTTGCCGGTCCGCTCCGTGTTCCGGAACGTGTTGGAGAGCGAGGCCGGAACGTCGCCTTCCATCAACGTAAGGTATCGGCGCATGCCGACGATGAGGTCCACATGCTCGATGAGCACCGGGCACTCTGAGACACAGGCGTAGCACGTGGTGCAGGCCCAGATGGCCTCTTTGGGCGTCACCGCTCCTGCCAGGGCCAGCCGATCCTCCTGGATCTGAACGGGAGCGAAGGGGTTCAAGGTAGGGGGCAACACGGCATGGAGGGTATCCCGCACATCCAGCACCACCTGCTTGGGGTTGAGGGGGGTTCCGGCCGCGTAAGCCGGGCAGGCCGCCTGGCACCGCCCACACTCCGTGCACGCTTCCCCATTGAGCAATTGGGTCCATGTCAGATCCCGCAACGTCCCGATCCCGAGCCGCTCCGCCGTCTCCAGATCGGGGATCGGGGTCAGCGCGCCGTTCGGGCGATCCAGCCGGGAGAAGAAGACGTTCAGGGTGGAGGAGACGATGTGGACCAGGAAGCCGACGGGGATGAAGAGATAGGTCAGCCCGGCCAGGGCAGCGTGGAACACCCAGGTGGCCTGATGGATCGCCCGCAGGGTCTCCGAGCGCAGGCCCAGGGCGTCCCAGAGCCCGGCCAGGCTCCACCCCATAAAAGAAGCGAGTCCCCACGGCGGCCGCTGGACAGCGATACGGAACGACTCCAGGGCCCATCCCGTGACGATGAGCACGGCCAGCCAGAGGAGGGCCAGATCGAACTTCCAACCGTAGCTCAATTTGGAGGGCTTCATGCCGTATCGCCGGAGGGCCAGGACGATCATCCCCATCAAAGCCAGCAACGTAAACAGGTCCAGGACGAACTCGTAGACGAGGTAGATCTCCCCGCGCAGGAATTTGAAGAAATCCGCATCGATGAACGCCAGGGTGGTGCCGATGAAAAAGATCACAAAGCCCCAAAACAGGGAAGCATGGGAGAGGCCGCCGACCGGATCCCGGATCACCCGGCGTTGCCCGAGCACATAGACGAGAAGACGTCGAAAGCGTTCGGGAAGACGATCAAAGCGAAACTCCGGCTTCCCCACGATCCACCAGATCCGGATCCGGCGGTAGAAGACCAGGAGGAAGATCGCCAGACAGATGGCATGGAAAACATAGACGGCGGGTTGAGCCCACGCGGGCATGTTCCACAGGTTGATCCGCTCCGGCATAGGAATTCCCTCCTTTTGGGGAATAGGCCGGGGGGCGATTCGATTCCCTTGAACTTTATCACGGGTTGGGCTCTGGACAAACCCCAAGAGAAGCAATTCCTCACCCCCGTGGGGCTTTGGGGGCGGAGCCGGACGGCTCTGCCTCCAGCACGTTCGGACCCCCTCCCCGCGGCCCTTTGGGTGTGGGGAAGGGAGATAAAGGGGGTGGGGTCATCCCGCCTCGCTCAGCCGGCTTCCAACTGCATAACGCTTCCCCTCAAAGGGGAAGGCTGCTCACATGATCGGTCAGATCCGTTCGGAGAATGTTCAGAGCCCCCAACCCCTTCTCCCTTAATTCTTTTCTTTCCCAGCATTTGCGCCCTTCACCCGATCGTGGTATGCTGATCAGGGAGTTACACATTGGGATCACGGGTGGAAACAGACCGGCGATGAGGCTCGCCGGGCGGGGAATTCCCCGCGAACCGCCATGTCGTCCCATGGCTGATAGCCTCTATCCCCAGCACGGGATAGAGGCTTTTTTGTTATGGAGGGAATGCTATGAGCTGGGGGCTGGCGAATCTCCAGCATGCGATGCGAGAGCCGGGTTGCCCGATCTGCCGCCTGCAGCGGGAGGCGGAAAAGCGATATCTCGACAACCTGCTCTGGGAGAACGTGAACGACCCGGCCACCCGGGAGCAGTGGGCGGCCGGCCTGGGGTTCTGCGCGCGCCACGCATGGCAGCTCCAGCGACTAGAAGCGCAACGCTATGGCGATGGACTGGGGAACGCCCTTCTCTATGAGGACCTCCTGCAACGGGTGATCCTCGCCCTGGAGGCGCTGGCTCAGGAAGCGGTGGGGGATCCCCCTCTCCTCCATCAGCGATTGGCCCGATCCTTCAAACGCAGCTTTCTCCCCCATGCGAACGCTTCCGACCCGCTCCCAGGGCTTCAGGGCCGCCAGCGATGTCGAGTATGCCGGCTGGGGGAAGACACCGCCCAGGCATATGGGGAGTGGCTCATCGAGGGCCTGGGGGAAGCAGATGTTCGCGCAAGTTACGAGGCCTCCGATGGGCTATGCCTGCCTCACCTGCGGATGGCCCTGGGCCGCGCAAGGGTTCGGGCGCCCGAGGTTTTCGGTTGGCTGGCCGGCGATGCGGCCCGACGCCTCCAGCGCCTGCTGGGCGACCTGCGGGAATACATCCGCAAGCATGACTGGAATTACCGCGATGAGACGATGCGCCCGGAGGAACGCCAGGCCTGGATCCGGTCGGTGGCCTTTTTCACCGGGGAGGTGGAAAACGATGACTCAGTGGACGATCGAAGTGGATGAAGAGACGGCGCAGCGATGGCGGGCGTTCTGGGAATCCCATGAGCTGGGGGAGCTCGAAGGCCTGCTTTACTTTCTGAGCCTGGGAGCTGCCTACGCGGAGGGGCAGGCGACCCTCGCCGGGGTCGCGGCAGGGACCCACCCAGCGGAAGAGGTGGAGCGCCTGATCCGGCGGCTGGTGGAGATCGAGGGGCGCTACGCGGTGATGAAGTTCCGCCTTTTCCAGGCTGAACAAGCCCTTCGACGCTGGGAGCTCAGCCATGGGGCTATCGAAACGATGAACGCCGGGCTCCAGGAGGTGGTCCGCCGTCTGCAGGAGGAGAACGCCCGGCTCCGGGAAGCCCTGCGCCATCTTCAGCAGAACACGCCCGCATCCAGGAGTCCGCTCGATGAATAGGGGAAGCTTCGCGGCGGACCTCAAAGCCCCCATAGGTGTCACGCGGTTGACTTCCTCGGGGGCTTTAAGGGTAGAGCGCTCCCCCTTGCACCAATGGATGCCCGATCCTTGATCCTTTTCCCAGGAGGCATCCTATGGAGTCGATCACTCGCTTTTGCCCGAACTGCTGGGCAGAACTGCCCGCCGAGGCCCGGGAGATCTGCCCAACCTGCGGAGCCCCTTTGAAAGAAGAAGGGGATTTTTTCGAGAAATTGTTGCGCGCGCTCTGGCACCCGGAGCGGACCCGGGCAACGTTGGCGGCGACCCTCCTGGGGCAACTGGGGGACCTCCGGGCCGTCCCCTCTCTGATCGAGGCGGCTCTTCACGCTCGGGACTTCGGCGTTCAGGAGGCCGCGGTCCGTAGCCTGGGGCAGCTCCAGGACCCTCGAGCGATCCCGGCCCTGGCGTTGCTCTTGCGAATGGAAGCTCCGCTCCCGGTTCGGTTAGCGGCTGTAGAGGCCCTCGGCGCCTTCCATGACCCGCGCGCCCGAGAGGCGCTCCGGGGGGCGCTGAACGATCCCTCCGAAGCGGTGCGAGCTGCAGCCCGTGCGGCCTGGCGAACGACCGCTCTGGAGGAGGCATCCCACCATGTCAAAGGCTGAGCCGATGGCCTCTCAGGCTTCCGATCACGCTGCCCTCCGGTTTGTTATCCTGTTGGGCGTTCTCAGCCTCTTCGCCGATATGACCTATGAGGGCGCGCGGAGCGTTGCCGGCTCCTATCTGGCCGTTCTGGGCGCCACCGGCGCCATCGTGGGGCTGATCGCCGGCGTCGGCGAGTTCGCCGGCTATGGGATCCGCCTGTTCTCCGGGATCCTAAGCGATCGCCCGGGGCGATCCTGGTGGATCATGGCGATGGGTTATGGGGTGAACCTTTTGGCTGTCCCCATGCTGGCTTTAGCCGGCCGCTGGGAGATCGCCGCCGCCCTGCTGGTGCTGGAGCGCATCGGCAAGGGAATCCGAACGCCCGTCCGGGATGCCATGCTCTCCCACGCTGCGGAGATCACCGGACGGGGCAAGGCCTTCGGGCTTCACGAGGCGCTCGATCAAATCGGCGCGATCCTGGGGCCGATCCTCATCGCACTGGTGCTCTGGCACCAGCATGCCTATCCGCTGGCTTTCGGAGCCCTGGCGCTGCCCGCCCTCATGGCCCTCAGCGTTCTGGGGGCCGCCCGCGTCGCTTATCCAGATCCAGGTCGATTCGGAGCCACCGCCGAGCCGGAGGCCTCCCCGGCGCTTCCCCGAGGATTCTGGCTCTACCTGGCGGGGGTCGCGCTGCTCGCCGCCGGGTTTGTAGATTTCGCCTTCATCGCCTTCCATCTGGAGCGGACAGGCCTGGTCGCCCGACCCTGGATCCCAATAGCCTACGCCATCGCGATGGGCACCGACGCCCTCGCGGCGCTTGCGCTGGGATGGGCTTGGGATCGGGTGGGGCCCCGCCTGTTGGGCGGCGGGGTTCTCTTCACCGCGCTGGCCGCTCCCATGATCTTCCTGGGCGGTCCGGTGGGGTTGATGATCGGACTGATCATGTGGGGGACCGGTATGGGGCTCCAGGAATCCATCATGCGAGCGCTTCTTGCCGCTCAGGTTCCTTCTCACCGTCGGGGGACTGCCTACGGGATCTTTCATACAATCTACGGATTCGCGTGGATGATGGGAAGCTTATTATTGGGGAAGCTTTACGATCACTCCGTCCCGATCATGGCCTGGTCCGCATTCGCTATGCAGATCGGCGCGTTGCTGGTGCTTTTATACTGGGCGGAAAGAGAGCGCATAACCCTTTCGGCTTCATAGCGGGTCTGTCCCAATCGGGAGTTGGGGCCGTTAGGCGGGCGGCTTCGTCGCCCGCCCCACGGCCCTCCCGCTTTTTCATCCCCTCGCCCCCGCGGTGGTGCGGCGCGGGAGAGGGGTAGAGTAGAGAGGAGAAATCTTTCGAGGGCGGTGGGGGGGGGCCCAGGCCCCCCCCCCC
>NZ_JANWXB010000044.1 GCF_025055495.1 Thermoflexus sp.
AACGGCCCCCCCGCACCGCCCCCGAAAACCCCCAAATGAAAAACGGACAAAGCACTAAGCGAGGCCGCTCACAAAACAGATCGATCCACCTTTTCCCCAAGGGTTCAGGGGCCTCGGGGAGGGGCCAAATCTTTCATGGGATAGGCTGGGGGGCTTTGGCCCCCAGCCCCCTCGATCCAGGGAGTTCAACCCTATCGTCTGGGGATGTGGGAGACAAGCGGCCTTGTCGCCCGTTCAGCTTCAAAATCTCCTTTCTTCGGGAGGCGCTATGCGAGTTTTGATCACCGGCGGTGCGGGATTCTTTGGCTTCCATATGGCCAATAAGTTGCTTCAGCACGGCCATGAGGTTGTCCTGTTGGATATCGCAGATTACATCGAGGAGGATTACACAGGGCCGGTTTCGTTCAATAAGGGAGATGTGCGCAACCGGGGGATGGTGGATCGGGTGATGCAAGGCGTCGATGCGGTGATCCACGCCGCGGCGGCGTTGCCTCTATGGCCCCGGCAGGAGATCTTCTCGGTGAATGTGGAGGGCACTCGAACGGTGCTGGAGAGCGCCCTGGCCCATGGCGTCCGACGCGTGGTCTTCGTCTCCTCAACAGCGGTTTACGGCATCCCGAAGAAGCATCCCATTCTGGAGGATGATCCGCTCCACGGCGTCGGACCATATGGCCAAAGCAAGATCCTGGCCGAACAGGTCTGTCAGTCTTTCCGGGAACGCGGGCTCATTGTGACCATCATCCGGCCCAAGACCTTCATCGGCCCCGGCCGGCTGGGGGTTTTTCAGATCCTGTTCGATTGGGTGGAACGGGGAAAGCCGATCCCGATCATCGGCAGCGGCAGAAACCGCTACCAGCTGCTGGATGTGGATGATCTGACCGATGCGATCGTGCTGGCCCTGACGGCGGACGCGGATCGGGTGAACGACACGTTCAATATCGGAGCCGAGCGCTTCGGCACGGTTCGGGAGGATGTGCAGGCGCTTTGCGATCACGCGGGCACGGGCGCGCGGGTCTGGCCTCTGCCTGCCCGGCCGATTAAGGCGGCCCTCGCGCTCTTCGAAGCACTACGCCTGTCTCCGCTTTATCGATGGGTTTATGGAACCGCGGATAAAGATTCTTTCGTGAGCATTGATCGGGCGAAGGCCAAGCTGGGATGGCATCCTCGTTACAGCAACGCGGAATCCCTGATTCGAACTTACGAATGGTATCTAGCCCACAAGATGGAGCTTGAGGGCAAGGTGGGGGTCACCCATCGGGTGGCATGGGATCAAGGGATCCTGCGGGTGATCCGGGATCTGCTCCCATAGAAAGGGGAAGGGGTCATCGCCTCTCCGGACGGGCTTCCATTCTGAATCTGAAAACCGCAAAGGGCACAAGGGGAACGGGGCGTTAACGGATTTCAAAATACCCCTTGGTGTCCTTTATGTCTCCTTCGCGGCCTTGGTGGCGAAATTATGCTTCGAGGCCCTGGAGCGGGGCGGCCGGGGATAGCCCTGTCTTTCATTCCCTGAAATCCGGGATGGGGCGCGAGCTGGAAACCCTCTAAGATCCGCGGTCGGGCCGCGAAGCGGGATGGACAGGAGGCGACTATGCAAAAGCCATGGGAGGAGCGGGATGGGGTGTTGCGCTACCGCACGAGGAATGGGGTGGAGCTTTACCGCCTCCCGACGCGCCTTTTCCCTGAGCTGGATGGGTATGTCTATCTGATCCTGACCGACAGCCATCGCCTGCTGGTGGATGCGGGCTCCGGATTGCCGGAAAGCTGGGAGGATCTTCAGCGAGGCCTTGAGATCGTGCGGTCTCGCTATGGGCGCCCGGTGGATCTCCCCAGCCTGAGCGCGATCCTGATCACCCATGGCCACATCGACCATTTCGGGGGTTTGAATTTCGTTCGTCGACAGAGCCTGGCGCCCGTGTTCGTGCATGAGCTGGATCGCCGGGTGCTGGTGAATTATCCCGAACGGCTGATCACGGTGGCCCGGGAGCTGCGGGATTTCCTGAGCCAAGCCGGCGTCTCTCCCGAGCGGCAGGTTGCCCTCCTCGATCTTTACCTCAGCATGAAAACGATGTTTCAATCCACCTCGGTCGAAGGCTTGCTATCGGACGGGGAGCTGTTTTTCGGGATCCTCCAGGTGCATCACACTCCCGGGCATTGCCCGGGGCAGGTCTGTCTCCAGATCGATGAGGTGTTGCTGACCTCCGATCACATCCTGGCGCACACCACGCCCCATCAGGCTCCGGAACGCATCACCCGTTACACCGGCCTGGGGCATTATCTGGAGTCCCTGCGTCGGGTGGCTGCGATCCCAGACATCGCCTTGGCGTTCGGCGGACATGAGGATCCCATCCTGGATGTCTACGGACGGATTGCGGCGATCGAGACCTTTCATCGTCAGCGCCTGGAACGGGTCCTGGAGATCTGCCAGGAGCCCCGCACCATCCTGGAGATCTCCAGGGCGCTCTTCGGCCGACAATATGGCTACGGGGTGCTCCTGGCCCTCCTCGAGGCGGGAGCTCATGTGGAGTATCTCTATGATCGGGGTTATCTGCAGGTGGCGAATCTGGACCAGTTAGAGAAGGAGCTCGAGACGCCGATCCGCTATCGGAGGCTATAGATGGATCGCTGGATTCACATCGGAATCGCATGGCTGATCATCGCTGCGGTGGCTTTTATCCAGGAGCGTTCCCGCGTCCTGGCGGGGATCCTGGCCGCCATGCCCTTGAGCATTCCCCTGGCCATGTGGATCGTCTACACGGAAACGCGGGACCTGGAACAGACAGCCCATTTCACACGGGCCACCTTGCTGGCCCTGATCCCCTCCCTCGGTTTCGTCCTGGCCGCTTGGCTACTGCTCGCCCGCCGCGTTCCCTTTGGATGGAGCCTGTTGGGAGGTTATGCCATTTGGCTGGGAATATTGCTCGTGCTGCGCTGGCTTGGGATCCTACGCTGAATCGCCTCGAACGCGTGGCATGGAAGGAATGTCGGAATGGATCGGACGACAGGGGAGCAGGACAGTGAAGGTGCTTCCCTTCCCGACCTCGCTCTCCGCCCACACCCGGCCGCCGTGACGTTCCACGATCGATTTCACAATGGCCAGGCCCAGCCCCGTTCCCTCCGCGGTCTCTCCCTCCCGTCGGACGCGGTAGAACTTGCTGAAAATATGGGGGAGATCGGATGGCGGGATCCCCACCCCGGTGTCGCTGACCTGCACGGCGATGTAGCCCTCCTGTTCCCGCGCACGCAGAGTGATCCGCCCGCCCGGGGGCGTGTATTTCACCGCATTGCTCAGCAGGTTCAGGAACACCTGTTCCAGGCGCCGGGGATCCCCCTGAACAGAGGGAAGATCCGTTGGGATCTCCAGAACCATGGTGTGTTGCTTTCCTTCTGCCTGCGGGCGGATGATCTGGACCGCGTCATTCAGGATCTCAACCAGCGAGCAGGTCTCCATAGAGAGGGCATATCCGGATTCCAGTCGGGAGAGATCCAGGAGATTGTTCAATAGCTCCACGATGGTCTGCATCGCCCGTTCCACTTTCTCCACGAACTCCTGCTGACGGGGGTTCAGAGGGCCCACCCGGGGCAGCAGGCTGACATAGCCTCGGATAGTCGTCAGCGGGGTGCGAACATCATGGGAGACGATGGAGACAAATTCCGATTTAATGCGATCCAGTTCCTTCAGATAGGTGATGTCCTGCATAACCATCACATAGCCCACTCCCTCCACCGCCGTCAGGCTGGCCTGAAAGGTCAAGCGATTGGGGAGGGTGATCTCCTGGCGAACCGTCTGGCCAATGGAAGGCTTCCGGTCAATCAGGGAGAGGAAGTCGGGATGGCTGACCACTGACCGGAATGGCTGGCCCTGCACCTGGGGAGGAAGGCCAAGATGTTGCCGGGCCGATCGGTTCATCAGGATCAGCGTTTCCTGAAAATCCAGCACCAGGACGGGCTCTTCGATCCCTTGGAGGATAGCCTCCAGTTTGCCCTTCTCCGCCTGGATGGCTTCAAAAAGCCGGACCTTCTCGATGGCCACCGCCGCATAATCGCCCAACATGGTGAGGAAATGGACATCGGATTCCGAGAAGGCCATCTCCTGCAGGCGATTCAGCACTCCCAGAACCCCCAGGATGCGGCCATGGGCCCGAAGGGGCACATACAGAAGCGATCGCACCAGGATCCCGGTATCCAGTTTGTGAGTCCCCGGGCCCAGCCGGATCGGACGGCCCGTGCGGACCGCTCGTCCCAGCAGGCTGTCGGCGACCGATATGGTGGTAGGGTAGATTGGAGCGGCTGAGGAGGTCTTCGCATCACGGCTTCGATGGATGCGCAGATGAAGCGCCTCGCTGGTCTCATCCAGCAACCAGACGCTACCTTCCTCGGCACGGGTCAGGTAGATCGCTGCTTCCACAATAGGGGGAAGGATCTCTTCCAGGCGGAGGGAGGCCGTCAGCGTCTGTCCGACCTCGTAGAGGACGCTCAGCTGTTGAAGCTGGCGCTGCAATCGCTCCGCCATCCCGGCCATCCGGCGGCGCTCACGGACCAGCGTCACGGTTCGCCCAAGGCATTCCAGGACCTCGTCTGGATGATGGGGAGCAAGCAGGAAATCGTGGGCTCCCAGACGCACCAGACGCACCACCTCGGTAGCGGATAGCAATGGGCCCGTGATCACCCGACCGATCGGTTGAGATCGAATGCGCTCCAGGAAGCCCTCCAGGCCGGACAACCTCCAGTCCACGAGAACCAGCTCCGGCGGAAGCAGCTCCAGGAGCGCTTCCGCCTCTGGAATGGAAGGAACAGTGTGCACTTCAAAGCGCAGCGAACCGCTTTCCGCCGTGGCCAGCGTCTGGGCCAGAACGGGTGAATCCCCAACGATCAACACGCGTATGGAGTCTGTTTCCCGTCGATTCACCGGTCTCTCCATCAAATGGGGCAGGCGCATCCAGAAGGGACTGCGTTCTCCTCCCCAGGGTAATGCCATAGGGCCACGATGTCAAACCGTCGTCTAACTACACTGGCTCATGTTGGGAATATTCAACGACTAACCGATTTTTGGGGCGGGCAGGTCCGCCGAAAGCGGCCCTGCCCGCCCCAAAATACCTCAAATCGGCAGCCCCACCCCAGCTATCCCGTTCCCTCGACCGGATTCTTTAACACCCCGATGCCCTGGATCTCCACCTCCACCCAATCCCCGGGGCGGAGCGGCCCAACGCCAGCCGGGGTTCCCGTCAGAATCACATCGCCGGGCTCCAGTGTCATCACCGATGAAATATATGCAATCAATGTGGGGACCGAGAAAACCATCTCGTGGGTGTTCGCCCGCTGGCGAACTTCGCTGTTCACCCGGCAGATGATCTCCGCATTGCAGATCTCCTCCGGGGAAAGATGGGTGACGATCCAGGGTCCCAGGGGACAGAACGTGTCGAAGCCTTTGCTCCGGGTCCACTGGCCGTCCCGTCGTTGCAGGTCCCGCGCGGTCACATCGTTCCCGCATGTTACCCCCAGCACATAGGCCCATGCCTCGTGCTCCGGGATATTTTTCCCCCGGCGCCCGATCACGACCGCCAGCTCCGCTTCATGCTCTACCTGCCGGGATTGGGGCGGAAGCCGGATCGGGCTTCCTGGCCCGATGACCGCGCTGGGGGGTTTCAGGAAAATCAGAGGCTCTGGGGGAACCTCCGCCTCCTGCTCGCGAGCATGCTCGACGTAATTCCGGCCCACGGCCACGATCTTGGAGGGGACGCACGGCGCGAGCCAGGTTGCGGCAGCCATGGGGCCCAGAGGATCCCCTGGCGCAAACTGCCCCTGGAACGGATCGCCAGAGAGGGTGTAGAGCTGATCATCCTCGATGATCACAAACTGCGGGCCGCTTTCGGTCAGGATCCGTCCGATGCGCATCCCTTGCCTCCTGCTGGAGATTCGGCAGGCGGTGCACGGTTGTGTCTTCGTCGTCGGATACCGAAGACGCCCGATACGGCTCAAAAAGACGAGGGAAGAGATCAGTTGCGCAGCTCCTGATTTTACC
>NZ_JANWXB010000047.1 GCF_025055495.1 Thermoflexus sp.
GCCTCCACCCCCTGATCCTGGGCGATCTGGATTCCCCGTCGCAGGTAATCCGCCACCACCGGAGTCAGCGCGCCCTCCACACGCAACCACAACACCCGTCGGGCTGCTGTTTCCTGGGCCCAGCTTCCCCAGGCCACCAACCACAAAATCCAGCCCCACCAGAGAAACCGACGCATGGGCGCTCCTTTTCCGCTCCTCGCGCGCAAAGCCAATGGAGAAGGATCCGTCGCCTTGTTCGCTGAATCGGATCATCCATGGCTCATTCTATCTCTTTTTAATCTCTGCGCATATATCTGTCCCAGCGCCGGGTCAGGGCATCCGCTGGGGCGCTGATAGGGGAAATGGTCTCTCATGCTATGGCGGGGGCGGACAGCTTCGCCGTCTGCCCCACTCCCCAAAGCATTTTGGATATCCTCCCTAACGCCGCGAAGCAGCGGAGGGGGATCAGCATCTCTCCCACTATCGGGCGGTTCGCTCTATGGAGTGCATGGTGGACATGAGCCTCATCGTTTTCGCAGACAGTGTCGAATCTCAAACATGCGTTTGCAGCAGAGCCAAGGGAAAAGTAACCAATTCGTTGGGGGAATGGAAAACTCCGCCGGTCTCCCAAAAGCTCTTGCTCAGGCGAGAGAAATCCATTACGATAGGAACCTAAACAGGCCCCATCTTGGGGTGGATCCTTCTCCCCGGAGCGTTCAGGATGGCCGCCCAGCATCGGGAGCGCGTGGAAGCGGTGCGTCACCGCATGGCCGAGGAAAATCTCGAAGCGGTTTTCATCACCTATCTCCCCAACGTCCGCTATCTTTCCGGCTTCACCGGCTCCGCCGCGGTGCTCTGCATCACACCCTCCGGAGCCTGGATCATGACCGATTTCCGCTACTGGGAACAGGCCGCCCGCGAGGCACCGGATTTCACCCTCTATCGCCTCCAGAGCCGTCGCTTCGTGGAGATCCTTCCCGAGTTCCTGGGCGAGATTGGTTCGCCCCGCCGTGTGGCCTTCGAGAGCGCCCACCTCACCGTGGACCAGTGGATGTCCTGGAAGGAGGCCACGCCTGAGGTGGAGTGGGTTCCGATCAAGGACTGGATCGAGGCGTTGCGGGCGGTTAAGGATAAAGGGGAACTGGCCCGTATTCGAGAAGCTGCCCGGATCGCGGATGCGACCGTGGCCTATCTGCGCCGGCGGCTGCGGCCGGGGATGACCGAGCGCGAGGCGGCCTGGCTGGCCGAGCAATACCTGCGCACCCATGGGGGAGACGATGTGGCCTTCGATGTCATCGTGGCCTCCGGCCCGAACGCTGCCATGGCCCATCATCATCCGGGCGATCGTCGGCTGAGGATCGGGGAGCCGATCATCGTGGACCTTGGGGCGCGGGTGGATGGCTATCATTCCGATATCACCCGAACCTTCGTCCTGGGCCGCATGCCTCGCCGTTTCCAGGAGCTTTACGCCATCGTCCTGCGCGCCCAGGAGGCTGCAATCCGGAACATGCGGGCGGGGATGCCCGGCAAAGAGATCGACGCGCTGGCCCGCGCGGTGATCGAGGAGGCGGGTTATGCGGATGCCTTTGGCCACGGCCTGGGCCATGGGGTTGGATTGGAGATCCATGAGAAGCCTTCCGTCGGGCCCATCGCAGAGGACCCCATCCCGGCCGGCGCGGTCTTCACGGTGGAGCCCGGGATCTATATCCGTGGATGGGGCGGCATTCGCATCGAGGATATGGTGGTGATCGGCACCGATGGCGTGCGTGAGGTCCTGACTTGCGCCTCGCGGGATCCGCTGATCCCGGCGCGGTGAATTCCAGCCTTTCTTCGATTATCTGCGTGTTCACGGGGAGGCGAACCGCATAACTCTTGCTGGGATTCGTGGATGGCGAAACGCCGTCCAGCTGAATTCGCAACGCGGGTGCGCCGGCAGGCCGGAATACGCGCGCATAACCAGGCGGTTGGTGTCCTCGAGAATATAGAAGGAGGTTGGCCGTGAAAACGTTCCTGCAAGCCCTCGGGATCGTGCTCAGACCTTACCGTCAGGTCCTGTTGATCGGAGCGGTGGCCTTCCTGCTCGGGCTGGCCGGTGGCCTGATTTACGGCTGGTATATTGCCCCGGTGGAATGGACGGACGCCGCGCCCGTGGATCTGCGGATCGACTACCGTGAGAACTACCTGCGCCTGCTGGCCGACGCGGTCCGGGCTGGGTTCTTGCGTCCGGAGGAGAGCCTCGGCTGGCTGGGACAACGATGGAACCCCCGGGATGCGGCGCGGGAGATCCGCCGTCTGGCCCAGGCGGAGATCGATCCCGCCCGCCGGGCGACGATGGAACGGTTGGGGGAGGTATGGGAACAGGCCCCTGCGCCTCCCGCGCCCGCCCCGGGAGGCGCTATTCCGGTTCCCTGTCTGATCGGGCTGGCCGGACTGGCGCTGGTGGGGATCGGCGCTTTGTGGCTCCTGCGCCGCCCAGCCATGATGGTTTCCCCTCGACGTCCGGTTCCAGCCACCGCTCCCGCTGGGCCATCGGTCGCGCCCACTGCCCTTGAGCGCCCCGCCCCCGGCGAGGTCTATCCGGAAACTTGGGAACCCCCTCTCTCGCAGCATCAAGTGACCTATAAGTTGGGAGACGATCATTTCGATCTCTCCTTCCCCATCGAGCTGCCGAATGGGGAGTTCCTGGGCGAATATGGGGTAGGCATCTCGGAAACCATCGGAGTTGGGGATCCGGCGAAGGTCACCGCCTTCGAACTCTGGCTGTTCGATAAGAACGACATTAAGACGGTCACCAAAGTGCTGGCCAGCGAATACGCTTATCGGGATACCGGGCTCCAGGCGCGGCTGCGCCAGAAGGGGGACTTGGTGCTGGCTGCTCCCGGCGCTATCCTTGAAGTCGAGACGCGGGATCTGCGCCTGCGGGCTCGGGTGGTGGAGATGGAATATGGCACCGGGGCGCTGCCGCCGAACAGCTTCTTCGCTCGTCTCACCCTGGATCTCGCCGCCTGGCGCAAGGAGGAGAAATCCTCCTAATTGGAGGGAGGAAGCGGCCGAAAGGATGTTGTTGGAAGCGGGGGAGTGGAACCGTTCTGCCCTACCTTTCTGGATCCCCCTCCCCGCGGCTCTTGAGGCCGTAAAAAGATGATGGGAGAGGGAGGGGCGGGGGGGCGGCGAGCGGCCCCCCCCCCC
>NZ_JANWXB010000006.1 GCF_025055495.1 Thermoflexus sp.
GCTGTCCCCTGGCCGCCGTCGCCACCGTGCGCTGGCGAACCACCCAGCTCGCCGACGGTCGGTTTTGGTATGGACAGTCCTGCGGATCCTGGGAACGGACGATCGTTCGCGCGGAGCGGGTTACTGAACACAGCGTGGGGATCCCATGGCTACAACCCAACACATACTGCTGTTACGAGGCACATTCGGTGAATGCGAGAGGAGCCAGCGAACGGTGAAGGGGATCGTTTACCACCCTGTCTCGGGAATTTCAAATTCATCTTCCGCTCGTGATGAGAAGATAAAGGGCTTTGGGGATGGGCGAGGCCGCTAGAGGCAGTCCGCCCCATGGCCCTTTGGGCCGTAGGGGGAGGGAAGACAGAGGGTAGAGCTACCCCTTCATCCAACCGGTTCCCGATGGCGTAACGCCTATCATGGATATATCTCATCGAGAACCCGATAGGCGACGCGATAATCGTACCACGTCTGAACGGTGGCAGATCCAGCCTCGCCCAGACGCTGAGCCTCCATAGGATCTCGCAACAGGGTTACAATCGCCCGTGCGAATTCCTCCGGCTCATCGGCGATCCATATGTTTTCGCCATGACAGGCTCTCAAGCCCTCGCAACCGATCGATGTGCTCACCACCGGAACCCCGCGGGACCATGCCTCCAAAATCTTCACTCGCACGCCGCTCCCGGCGCGCAGGGGAGCAATCATCAGGGCGCTCTGACGCCAATAAGGGACGGCATCAGCGACAAAGCCGGTTACCACCACGGAAGGATCCCGTGTCGCCCATGCCTGCAAATCCCGAGGGGGTCGAGCCCCAACGAGAAACAAACGCGCGTCTTGTATTTTTGAACACACGAGCGGCCATATCTCCCTTAAGAACCATCGGATTCCCTCCACATTCGGCGGCCAGTGTAAACCCCCAATATATAAAACACCTCGTGCGTTCCGATCCCTGGGGATAGGTGGGAAATCGGCAGGATCCAGCGCGATGGGCATAACCGCACCGGGAAGCGAACACCCCGCCGCTTCCTCTAACGCCTGACGATCTTCATGGCTAACCGTCAGCACTCGATCAAATGAACGGCAAACTCGGCCCTCGTAAGCCTTCAACCGACGAGCCTCCCATAAGGCAAAGGTCCCTGCCAGCCCGGGTGACAGAGTTTGTGCCAGGCGCTCTACTACTCGCCAGACTGCATTATGCGCATCCAGCACACGAAAGGTCTGCATCGCCAAACCGTAGGGCGCCATGTTTAACTGATCCGCATGCACTGCGTCGAAGGATTCCATTTGTTGCAGGGTGTTCAGCAAGCGATAGAAGGCGGGATGATAATCCCGAGCGATGATAAAGGGATCCCCCGTCATCCATGCCCGCAACAAGGCAATGCCATCCATGAAGCGGGAACGCGGCAGGCGAATCGTATGGACTGCCTCGCAGTAAGGATGCAACATCGGAATCAGAAGGGCTTCCGCCTCTGAACGCACAAATGAAACCAGAGTAATCTGATGGCGCTGCGCAAGATAACGCAAGGTGTAGTGCGTTTTGATCTGGGGTCCGCTGACCAGTGGATACGGCAAGACCTGTGTTAGCATCAATATTCTCATTGTAGCCCCTTAACCAGTCATCTTGACCAAGTGGAGGGAAATCCCAATTTGCAAGACCTGGAGTTCAGGGTGACGTGCTCGCTTGGGCTCTTCAAACCAGCGCTTGCACCTTATAAAATCTTCGGAGCCCATCGATGGCCCTGGAGGGCCTCGCCTCTCTGTTTCCTTCCCTCCCACGGTCCTTGGGGCCGCGGGAAGGGGGAGAAAAGATTTCTTTGGGAACGGATTACATGCCTCTGATACATACGGCCTGCCCCACATTTAGCTCTGTCGAGTTTTCGTGCGATTCCCTCACCCGTGATGCGGGCACCAAGTCGCCTGGCATCTGAAGCTCAATCCATGCGCCGACGGACCCACCACCCGAACAGGCTGATCACCCCCACTCCCCCTCCGATCCACAGGATCAGTCGCGTCGCATCCGCGTCCGGTCGCGGCTGACCGGGCGGCAGCGCCGGGAGATCTGTCACCTGAGGTATCCATGACGTCGGAGATGGCGTCAGAGGGATCCACCGGGTAGGCGTAGGCGTGGGCGCGGGACGAGGCATAGGGGTCCGACGCGCTAACGGCGCATCGGTGAGGGCCGTGCTATACCAAACGGTGTAACGACCCGCGTCAGAGTTATACATGTTCTCAGGATCCCGCTCAAACCAAACTAAATGCAACTGGCGGCCCTCTGAAACCGCCAACCGGGGCCACTCCGGGAAATTGCGGTTCGCGGATACCAGAAACGGTCCATGCCACGTCGTGCCATCCCACATCATATGCCAGACTCCGACCTGGCCTTCTCCGCCTACCGCTCCCACGCCGACGAAATGCAACCGCCCCAGGCTATCCCGCGCGAGGTCATAATCATCGTAGGGGATCTGTGCCCACGGCCGGGCCCGAAACCCCGGAAGGGGCATTGGGGAAGACCAACTCTCCCCGTGGTCCGTGGAGCGCTGGAAATAAACCGTCTCCGTTTCCGCTGTGCGCCAGATCAAAATTAAAGCCCCCTGCCCATCTTCCCCGAGAACCCCCTGTTGAGGAGATCCAACCGTGGCCGTGATCAGGACCGGCCCTAACCAGGTCCTTCCTCGATCGGGGGAACGGGTCAGGCCGATTCCGAACGGTTTACGCTCCCAGCCCGACAGACCTTTCCCTTCCTGCCAGGTGACATACACCCATCCATCACGAGCCACCCAAATATGAGGCTTCAACGAATCATAACCAGGAGACTGAGAAAGATCCTTCGGTGCCGTCCATGTCTCTCCATCATTGTCGGAAGATCGATAATAGATCTCCGAACATCCCTCGCAGGATTTCTCAGTGATAGTGATCTCTGACCACACCACATGGAGCCGACCATACGGATCCACAGCCAGTTCGTTATAGTAAGCTACATTTGATCCGCTGAGCCGATAGGGCGATGCCCATGCCGAAGCCAATGTGGCTTGAGGCAGCGGGACGCGCGAGAAGAACAAAGTGGTGGGCACTCGAAAAGTAGCAAGCAAGTCCCCATAGCGATCGATCAGAATGGAATTGCGTGTAACAAAACTCATCCCCTGGATGATCAGAGCTGCCTGAACATCAACCGGCCTAGACCAGAAATCTCCTTGGCGTTTCGTAAGGACAAGGGTATCAAAGGCTGCCTTTCCCCTCTGGACGCCACCGGACCAGACCACCACCACCGTCCCATCGTCGCTGGCCGCTACATCCGGGAACCAGGCCATCTGATTCGGGTCCGATAGCCGGATCGGCTTTTCCCACCGCACCGCAATCCCCTGTCCATGCACAGGGGTTGCGATTCCCATCCCCAGTGCAACCAGCATCCCAACCAGCCACCAGGTCCATCCCCGCTCATGCGAACGCCAGCTCATGGCTGAATGCTCCTTTCCCGCGTCGGAAAGAGCGCGCATTCCACCGGCGCATAGAGGCGATATGGACCGAAGGCTGCCACAGGACGAGTGCACCCTTCCTCAACCTCCTGATACAACTGCACCCACCGCCCAAACGCGCCCACCAGCACGTAGTCCGGCCGCGCGGAATCCCAACGATAAAACGCGGAGGGCGGCGGCCCACCCAGCCAGATAAAACGCGCAGCGGCGTCGAGCAACGCCTGAGGCGGTTGATGATACGCGTGATCCGTCAGCACCATCATCTCCGGCTCCCACGTCTCAATCCGGGCACTCTCCGGGATATGCTCTCGCAGATAGCGAGCCATCTCGAAGGCCGATCCATCCCCCTGCCGGACCACCCGCCCGATGATAATGGCCGCAGAGCCCAGCAAAAGGAGCACAAGCCAGCCGGTGATCCCCCAGCGGAGGGCCGAACCCGGGACCTGCTTCCGCAAATCCTCCACCATGCCCCCCAGCCCCAGGCTGAGCAGCGCCAGGCCGGGATAGGCATAACGCAACCAGCCGTTGGATGCCACCACCAGCCATCCCAGGTTCAGACCCGCCAGGACCCCCACGAATCCCCAGCGATAGCCCTCTCGGCTCCGCTGCAGGGCTTTGGCCAGCACGTAGAACACCGCCGGGAGCAGCGCGCCGTCGAAGACTGTTAACAGACTCCGGGCCGTCGCACTCATCCGGGGCGAGGGGAACGTTGCTACGCTCCCCCCCGCGATCTGCCGCAATTCCCCCAGAGTCCGCAGGGGATCCGGGATCCACACGCCCCACAAAATCCCCTGCCACAGCCCCCACAGCCCCAGCGCCACCCCCGCTGCCGCCAGATTTCCGGCCCAAGAAGGCTCCCGGTAAAACACCCTCCCCAAAAGGGCCATCGTGATCAAAGCGGGGATCAGAAACAGCCCCCACTGGTTCTTGGTGATCAGGGCCAAACCGAAGCCCAGGCCCGCCAGGAGCGCCCCTCCTTTCCGGCCCCGGGCCATCCGCGCCCAGCCGATCAGCCCCAGGGCTAAGAAGGTCATCGCGGGCACTTCCCCCAGCACCTGGCGCCCCAGCGTCACCGTGTCCACGCTACGAGCGAACACGAACCAGAGCCCAGCGAACGCCGCCCCGATCCCCGGCACCCAGCGACGAGCCACGACGCTGAAAAGGCTAACGCCTAACAGGAGATAACCCACCATCACCCACCGCGCCGGCCACAGATCGATCCCGAATAAATGAAACGCGCCGGCGATCGGCAACAGCACCGTGGGCCCCACGCCGAAGATCGGCCCGGAGAAGCGGAAGCCCTCGCTGCTGTAATCGGCATAAACCCCCCAGCGGACCAGCGCCTTGGGCACATGCAGATGCGAGCCCTCATCAAACCAGGTGGGCGGATAAAGCGTCAGGCGATAGAAGGCCAGGGCGCTCAATCCGAGAAGCCCGAGGATCCCTCCCAGGGTCCACTTCCATCCCCTCATCGCGGATGCCCCCCATCGGATCTCGACGCATCCATCCGCACCGCCAGCACCGCCGCTTTCGGCCGCTGGAACACCAGCGCCAGCCACGGGATGTCCGTCCATTCGACCCCATTCGCTCCCTCGTCAGCTCCGACGATCACATATCGGATCCCGTAGCGCTGCACCAGCGCCCGTCGCTCCGCTTCCGTCATCGTCGGGCGATAAAAGGCCTGCGCCTGCTCCCGCCGCTCGAAGAACCGCAACGTCCCGGTCCAGTGGGCCAGGAACGCCCGACACCCCGTCCACATCGGGACAAAGGCGCCAACGGCTTCGGGGGCCATCACCGCGCCCCCATCGCAACCACGCCCGGCCAGCCAGTCCAGCGCCGCCACTTCATCCCGATGCAAGGCATAGGGTGGCTGCCCCCGGCTGATATCCAGGATCCGCCATCCCCACAGGTAGAGGTTAGCGGGCAACGAGAGGACCAGCGCCCATCGCATCAGCGGCTGAACGGAACCCGTCCGGAGCCACACGGCCAGGCGTTCCACTCCGCGGACCGCCCAGTAGGCGATGGGGATCTGCCAGCCGTTCAGCAAATGGATCTGAAAGCTAAGCGGCAGATAGGCCAGGGGCAAATGAACCAGGAACCAGATCCCCATCCAGGCTTCGGGAAGGGTCCAGGCCCGCCAGCGCCGGGGATCCCCGAGGCCGATGAGCGCCAAGAGAAACGGCAGGCCCAGGAGCAACAGCAGCTGAAAGGGCGGCGGCGTGAAGACGCCGGCGTTGACGAATTGGGCCAGCACTTCCCGCCAGGTCGGATCCTGATGGGTCAGCCAGGTCATATACAGGGCGCCGGGCGCGGCCATCCCCAGCGCTAGCCCCACGTGAGCAGCCTCCTTCCACGGCAGCCGACGCTCGATCAGGGCCCGCCAAACCAATATCCCCCCCAGCACGGCCCCCACGGTGAGGAGATCATACGTGTGGTGCAGGCTGAGGGTGAACGCCAGCGCCCCCGCCAGCAGGCTGTCCCGCCAGCGGCCGGTGGACATCCCCCGAACGGCCAGCACGAGGATCGCCGCGATGGAGGCCAGGGCGACCAGAAAGTGGGGATAGGCGATCGCGGAAAAAAACGTATTCGGTTCTGCGATCGAAGGAACATAGGGCGCCATCGGCGACGGAAGCGGCAGAAACGCCTGAAGGCGCTTGATCAAAGGATGGAGCCAGGCGAAACCGCTTCCCAGCATGGCCATAGCGAACATTGCCCGGGCCGCCTGAGCCGATGGGACGATCCATCGATAAAGAAAAGCCAGCGCCCCAACCGTCATCCCGATCGCAGCGGCTCGCAGGATCTGATAGATCGCTTCATAACCCATCCCGCTGAGGTGCGTTAGCTGAGCCAGGAGCCACCAGAGCAGGTTGAAATACGTCGCCGGCGTGGGCTCCGGCGTCAACAGGTTCGTGGCCAGCAAGCTTTGCTGAAAGGCACGCCACCAGGCGAAATACTGGATGTGATCGCTGACGTTAAAGGCGAAGCCCATAAACCGGCGGTCCGGTCCGACGGCCAGATAGCCGACCGCGTAGGGAATGCTGGAGACCGCCCATACCCCGAGGGCCCAGGCCAGAAGCTCATAGCCTCCGGGCCAGCGGGGGACGGCTGGATCACGTCTACGCCCGGCGATGGTTTTTGAGCGCCCCTCGGGGCCTTTCAGGAAATCGAAGGCATTCGAAAACAAGCGGCCCTCCTGTTCGATGGGCTGACATCGACAAAACCGTAGCCCGACTTCCCCCCTACGCCATGGGCCCCTTCAGGCGTCGAGTCCCATCCAAACGCCTTCGGGAGGGAAGCGAACCAAGCCCCTCTTCTTCCTCCCTCCCCAGGGACCATGGGGAGGGGGTATAAAAATGTTTCTGGGGCTGGGGCGCCGCAAAGGCGGCGCCCCAGCCTTAGAACCCCCCGGGAAAGCAAGGCCAGTTTCCCATCGAGCCCAAACCTCTACGGACCCAGCAGCCCGAACCCCTCCGGCCCATACACCCAGCGCGCGCCGGGCGGCCAGCGCCAGCCCGGCAGCCGAACCCCATCTCCCTCAAACCACTCGTAGAGGCGGGAGTTAGAGACCACCCATCGCGTCAGCTCCGGCTCGAACAGGACGATCGCCCAGCCCTCCCCTTCGCTTGGCCTCATCCATACCTGTTCTGTTCGCGGGCGCTCGGCGGGATCCTCCAGGCCGAAGGGCAACACCGGGTATTCCGGCGCGTAGAAATCGAAGAACCGCCACTCCGAGGCCACGACCAGCGTTCGGTCCGGGGGGAAATGAGCGCGAAGCAGGTCAAAACGCCCTTCCAGCTGGGCATCGTGGCGGCGCAGGGTGGAACGATTGAGCAACCGGATCCCCTCCGTGCCCAGAGGATATTCTGGGGCCAGCAGGAAAATCGCAACGTTGATGGCCACCCCGGCCGCCCCCAGCCATCGACCCCAGGAACCGCTGCGCGCTACGATGTAAGCGGCCAGCAGGATCAACGCTGGCAGGAACACCAACACCAGACCCTGTTGCCCCATATGGATGAACGCGTAAAAGGCCAGAGATGGGATAATCCAGAGCGCCCATCCCACCCGGGGGAAACGCGCCGGGAAGGGATTGACCCGTCGGAGGACTTGAGGAACGAGCGCCACAGCCAGCCCAGCCCCGGCCAGGCCGTAGGCGGTGTAGGCCGCCAGCTTCCCCAAATTGCGCTGCAAAGCCGCCATCCCCCCGGGCCCGAAGACCAGCGTGGAGGACCAGAAGTGCGCATGAAACGCCCGTGAGATCTCCAGATAGCGCAACAGCCCGCCGCTCAAAGTCAGCAAAGGGACCAGCCACAACAGAAGGGCTCCGCCCAACCAGAGGACGCTTTCCGCCCGTCGTCGCCATGGCTGGCCCCAGAGCCCCCACAGAAAGACCGGGCCCAGGAAGAGCAGGTTCTGGGGGCGCAACCCGGCGGAGAGGGCCAGCGCCAGGGCCAGGGGCCGATGCAGTCGCTCGCCCCGCGCGCATCGCCATGCCAGCCAGACCAATAGCAGGATCAGGCCAGCATCCAGGGCGTGGGGCAGGGCGATCTCTCCATAGAACCAGACCAGCGGGCTGCTCAACCAGAACAGCGCCGCCCATATCCCGGTCCGAGGCCCTCCCCACTCCACCCCCAACCGGTAAATCATAACTGTCGCCAGAACCGTTCCGGTGACGCTTAAGGCCACCAGGGCCGTCTGAGGATCGTGGAAGAGCCAGCGGGCGATCCGTCCCATGCCGACATAAAGCGGATAGCCCGGAACGTGGGGCTGACCCCGCGCGACATCGAAATGGTCCAGGGCCAGGGCGAAATTCACCGAGTCCCAGTGATACAGCCAACGACCTCGCAGCGGCCACCGGGTCAGCACCGCCAGCGCTGCGAACACCCCGACCGGATGCATCGCCCAGCGCCCGATGGCAGCCAGCCATCGGACCCCAGGCGCTCTTGCAGACAGCTCCTGCCAGAGGATCATCCATTCCCTCCCGGAATACGATGAACGGCGATGCGCCATCGTTCCGCCCGGGGGAGCAACCGCCAAAGCCCCCATCCCCAAAGGGCCATCAGGGGAAGCAAACTCGGGATCCCCCGTAATCCGAGCAGCACCCCCCAGTTCCGGGCGATGTCGCCGGCCTGCCATCTCGGCCAGACGTATTCCACCAGCGGGAACCGCTGGTATTGTGGGAACTGCTGGCCGGCCAGGCTCTCCAGCATCACCATCCCCAGGCTCCAGAGCCATAGCAGGCCGATCCCCCCCCATCCCATCCGATGCCGGGCAAGCGCCGGGATGGCGAACCCGGCCCCCAGGGCCAAGAAAGGCACCATCGGGAGCAGATACCGCGGGCCCACCGCAAATCCCCCATCCCACATCGCGGAAGAGGCGTTGAAGGCCATAAAGCTCAGCGCCGCCCACGCCCCCAGCCGCCCTTCCGCCCGCCACTCTGGATCCTGGAGCATCCACCATAGGCCGATGAGCCCCAGGAGCAGAAACGGCGAACGGAAAAACAGCCCCCGGTAGGGGCTGAAGGTAATCCCCCAGAGCGCTTCGGACGAGGGCCCCCGCAGGCTGAAGAAGCCCTGGCGATGGACCTCCTGCCACAGGGTGGAATAGGCGTAGCCCAGCTCGAACGGAGATCCGAACACCACGGTGTTATGCCAAGCTGCCAGCAGCAACGGGGGGATCCCGCCCGCGCCCATCTTCAGCGCCCGCCTCGCCAGGGGGGAAATCCCCTCCCGCCATCCGCCCAGCCCATACACGGCGATCGCCCCGCCGATCAGGATCGTGGGATATTCGGAGATGAAGGCATACGCCAGCAGAAAGCCCATGG
Organism: Thermoflexus sp.; assembly: GCF_025055495.1. Taxonomy (GTDB): domain Bacteria; phylum Chloroflexota; class Anaerolineae; order Thermoflexales; family Thermoflexaceae; genus Thermoflexus. The sequence goes on from NZ_JANWXB010000006.1 coordinate 9,289, forward strand.
GGACCATCCATCCGTCCCCGAGAAAGCCCCGGCGGATCCCCCAGGCCAGGGCGAAGGCCGTCATCAGCAGCGCGGCCACGAACTGATGGGCCACGAAGAGATTGGCGTAAGCGAAAGCTGGCGTGGCCAGCCCATAGGCCAGGGGAATGATCCAGGTCACCGGATGGTCGCCGAACCGGGCATGCAGAAAGCCGTGCAATCCGAAGGCAATGGCTGCGGAGGGCAGCGCCACCACCACCGCGCTGAGGATGACCTGGGCGATGGCAAACCGGACCTTCCACGGAGAAACCCCGGTGCCAGCGGGGTTCAGGGTCGCACGGAAGGCGGGGGAACGCTCCAGGACTCGCGACAGGGGTTCCGCCAGCGGCGCAACCAAGATCGGATGCAAGAGCGCGTAAAGAGGAACGGCCGCGAAGGCCAGGCCGGGCGCTTTGTCGCTGTAATAATGGCCGCCCACCATCGCGTAGTCACCGGTGTTCTCCACAAAGGCATCGATCCGGAAAGTCCCCTGCTCCACCAGGGCCAGCACCAGATCCAGGCGGGAGTTCTGGTTCCAGTCGGCCCAGCGGGGGAACACGTAAACCGTGCTCAGGAAGATCAGCAGAAAGAGCGTCCAAGCAATCGGAGTGAAGAAGATCTGAGCCCAGCGCTGCCATCCCTCCAGGCCGATCGCCGTCCCGTAAGCTGCGGCCTGCTCCCGACGTCCAATCAACCGCATCCCGATCCATTTCAGGAGCGTGGTCCCCCAAACGGCTGCCCGATACACCGATGCCGTCAATGGCCCGCGGGCCTTTCGGAGGAAGCGGGCTTTCCCGGCATACAGCCAGCGCCGCCGCAGGCCGTCCATCCGCCGCGCCGTAGCGCTTCCCAGATGGATCACCCGGGCCTGCGGCACAACGGCCACCTCCCACCCGGCCTGCCAGGCTCGCCAGCACCAGTCCACCTCCTCGCCATACACGAAGTAGCCCTCGTCCAGTCCCCCGATGGCCTCCACCACCTCCCGACGGATCAGAAGACATGCGCCGGAGACCCAGTCCACCCGACGAGGGGCTTCGGCAGGAGGATGGAAGGGGAAATGCGAACCCAGGAGGCGATGCCCGATCGGCCCGAGGAGCAGCAGAAGCTCCGTTCCTAAGGTAGGGAAATCCGCCGCGCATCCTTGAGGTGTCCCATCGGGGTTCAAAAGGCTGCTCCCCGCGATGCCCACCTCCGGATGATGCTCCAGGTAATCCACCAGCGCCGCCAGCGAGCCGGGTTGCGGAAGGGTGTCCGTGTTCAGCAGCAGGAAATACCGCCCCCGGGCCTGCGCCATCGCCTGATTGTTCGCCGCGGCGAACCCTCGGTTGGTCGGGTTGGCCAGGACGTGGACCTCCGGATGCTGGGCCCGAAGCCAGGGGATCGTATCGTCGGTGGAGGCGTTGTCCACCACCCAGACCTCATAAGGGATCCCTTCCAGCGCCGCCGGGAGGGATTCCAGACAGCGGGCCAGTAGATCGCGGGTGTTATAGGTGACCAGGATGACAGAGACCAATGGCGTCATGGGTCCGCCTTATCGAAAAAAGGCTTCTCGATCGCCGAGCTATGGATAGAGGCTTCTCCCCATTCCCCCGTTCAGGCCGCGGACAGAGATAAAGAGCTGAGGAATCAGCGGGACAGCCTGCCCCTCTGGATCCAGGCGGCGTGGGAAAGCTGCAACCGAAGGTTCCGATAATAGCGGCCCATCGCCACCGCCGCCCCTGCGAAAATCCAACCCCATACCGTGTAGCGATAGCCTGCGATGGTCTGGGTGTAAGGAAACGGCAGGAACCAGTCCCCCAGCCCCATGGCCACCAGCAGGCCGGCGAATCCCCCAATCAGCCCCGCAACCAGGGCACGGGCCTGGTGATCTGTGCTACGAACCCAGCGCCAGATCTGAAAGATCTCCCGCCCCAGGGCCGCCAGGAACCAGATGAAGAATCCCATGCCGATCAGGCCAGTCTGCGCCAGGACATCGATGTAATTGCTGTGGGTGGCCATCGCCTGATCCGGGAAATAGGTCATATAATACGCCGCATATCCCGCCGGCCCCGTCCCGAACAGCAGATGCTCCCGGGTGACCTGCCAGTTCCGGGCCCACGCCTCCAGCCGGGTGGTCCCGCTGGTCCAGTAGTTGTAGTCGAACACCCAGAACTGAAGCGGCCGCCAGTAAACCACCGCCATCAGCGCCAGGATGCTGGCAACGAGCGCAAACAACCACCGGGATCGCAACCACACCACCACCAGAAGGGCTGCGATCGGCGGGAGCCAGCCGCTGATCCAGGAGATCCCGGGCACCATGACGTGCCATCCCCAGATCCCCAACATCAGCAGGAGCCCCACCCGGAGCCCGGCCGGCATGGGCCGGAAGACCAGGAAGGCAACGCCAAAGCTGAACAACCACATCGGGAAAAGCCCTCCCGTGTTCAGGAAGGGGAACAGCGTCCGCCCGGCCAGGATCTGGATGGCCCCCATCGCGCCCGCGATCAGGAACATCCCCACCAGGCGGTCCACCTGGCGGGGATGGCGCAGGTGGGCAGCGGCCAGCCAGAGGGCCAGCGGCGAAAGCAACATCACGCCCAGCCCCCCCAGCCGCGCCCGATACAGGAACCAAGGGGGGATCATCGGATCCCGCCAGATTTCGCTCCAGAAGAACGAGATCACCGAAACAACCATAAATCCCAGCAGAGGGATCACCGCCGGGGCTTTCGGCCAGCGTTCCCGCTCAAACACCAGCCGGAGCAGCCAGAGCCCGCCGAACAGCCCGGTGAGGAGCAGGCTTGCCACAATGGGACTTTGGGAGCCGGTGGAGATCGTAAAGGGAATAAAGAGGGATGCGAACAGGATGATCTCCACCGCATAGCGACTGAAGAATAAAAGGGCTGGGAAGGCGAGCGCTCCGAGCAGCCCCAACGCGATCCACCGGCCCCGCGCGGTGAGGACCAGCATGCCGATCCAGGGCGACAGAAGAAGCCCCAGCCCGACCCCCCACAGGGCGGGTGGAATTCGGACCCGCCCCCGGGGCCCCTTTTCAAGACCTCGCGGCCATGCGATCCCACTCATGGATCAACCGTTCCACCAGCTGAAGATAGCGTTCCCCTAACCGCGCCCAGTCATAATCCTGCACCGCTTCCCGGGCGATCCGGCTCTGCCGCGCCCGACGATCCGGATCCCCCAGCAGGTCCACCACAGCCTGGGCGAAATCCCGGGGCCGATCGGCGATGGTCACCGCGCCCTCTTCCCGGAACACCAGCCCCTCCGCGCCCTTGGGCGTAGAGATCACCGGCGTCCCCAGGGCCATCGCCTCCAGGATCTTCAACCGCGTCCCCCCGCCGAACCGCAGCGGGGCCACCATCGCCCAGGCCCGCGCCACACAGGGGCGCACATCCTCTAGGTAGCCGGTGTAGATCCAGCCGGGCGGATGCGGCAGCGCGATCCCTTCCGGAAGCCGCCCGGTGACCCACAGCCGGGCCGCCGGGCGACGCCGCTGGATCTCGGGCCAGATCGCCTCCGCGAAGAACTCCAGGGCATCCCGATTCGCCCAATAGGTCGGCGCCCCGGTGAAGATCAGCGTATCCGGCTCCGGCGCCGCTTCGATCCCCTGGTAATGTGCCAGATCGATCCCGTTGGGGATGACCGCCACCCGGGCTTCCGGCGCAGCCCGCTGAAGGATTTGGGCTTCCACCTCGGAGACCACGGTGCACGCAGTGAAGTCTCGCGAGAGCGCCCGCAGGAACCGGGCATACTTCCACCACATCAGCATCCGCCGCGCCCACCGGAACGGATCGCGGGCCATGCGGACTTGGTCCAGGAACAGCCCGGATTCCACATCGTCCAGAATCTTCGGGACGCTGTTCAAGCGGCGAACGTAAAGGGCAGATGGCAATTCAGAGGCGATGATCAGGTCGAATGTTTGCTCCCGGCAGAGCTGGCGCACCCGGACATGGACCTCGGGGAGCTCCACATCGACCAGCCAGCGGGGAGCGGAGGAGAAAAACCCGCGGACCGCCCGCCATCGGGTCGGCTGGAACTCTCGACGCCGGAAAACATAGAAGGCCTCGCATCGAGCCGCCAGCTCCGCCCAGTAACGCTCGACCTCAGCCTCCGGGTCAGCCAGCACCACCAAGGTCAGCCGGTGGTGAGCGGCCAGCGTGTTTAGGAGCTGCGCGAGGCGGATCCGCACTCCCTTATCCGGCGGCAGGGGGAACCAGCCCATCAGCCAGAGGATACGGGCCACCGCGCCCCCTTTCCGTTTTCCCAGATCCCCCAGCGCCGACGGAAGAAGGCATAAAGCCCTTCCCGGACCGCCCGGGCATGGGAAGGGCGTTCCCTTTGTTCGAGCTGCTGGGCCAGCCGGACCGCGCCGTGGACCGCGTGGGCAAGGGCGATCCAGCGCTCCATGCCGCAGCCGTGCGCCCAGAAGAAGAGCAGCCGGTTGCGGGTCATGTAATACAGCGTGGTCGGAGAGAGATCCTCCGAGCTCAGAGGGGCTTTGTGCCACATCTGGGCGCGGGGATCCACCCAAATGGAGAAGCCGGCGCGGCGCGCCCGCTGGCACCAGTCCGTTTCCTCCCAATACATAAAGTAGCGTTCGTCGAACCCTCCGACGGCTTCGAGTGCCTCCCGCCGCAACAGGAACCCACAACCGGGGACGAAATCGACGGGATGGGGAAAGCGCCGGGAAGGCTCCATGTGCCCGGCCTCCCGATGGAGAGTGTAAGCCCGGCGCCAATGGATCTCCCCGCCCAGCGCCCAGATCCCCTGTGACGGCGGCCACGCCCAGATCAACGGCCCTACAGCCCCTACCTGAGGCATGGACCGGGCGGTCTCCAGCATCCTCACTAAACATTGGGGGTCCACCACCGTATCGTTGTTCAACAGGAACACACCCTCCATCCCCCGCTCCAGCGCCATCTGGAGCGCCAGGTTATTCCCTGCCGCATAACCCCGGTTGCGCTCCAGTTCCCAGATCTGGACCTCTGGGAACGCGCGACGGATGGCCTGGGGCGTTCCGTCGGTAGAATCGTTATCCAGGACCAGAACGCCCTCCACCGGGCCTTCCAGGCGCCGCACCGACTCAAGGCAGGCTATGGTATCAGGCAGCCGGTTATACGTTAGGATCGCCACGAGGATTCCGCTCATATCGGGTGCTCCTCAGCGATCTCCTGAAGCTCAGGCTCCGGACGATCAGCAAAACGAGGGGCCTCTATACGGATAATGTCCCGATAGAGGCTCATCAAGGCCTCCATCGCCTGCTCTTTAGAGAAAAGGGCGCGCGCCTGGGCCCGTAATCGCTCCAGCGCCTCAGGCTCCTGGGCCCAGCAGGCCAGGATCTCCGCGATCGCTTGGGGATCTCCTGGAGGAACCAGCCACCCGTTCTGTCCGTGAGAGATCACCTCGGAGATCCCGCCGATCTGGCTGGCGAGAACGGGAACACCCATTGCCAGCGCCTCTAGGCCGACAATGCCAGTGATCTCCGGCCAGATGGACGGCAGGGCCAGCACGTCCGCCTCCGCTAACGCCTCCCCCAGACGATCCCGTGATAGAACTCCAGCGAAGCAAATATTTCCCTCCGAACCGATCAGCCGTTCCAGATGGGCCCGATAAACCGGAAACGCCTGATCGTTGCCGTAGATGGTCAGCTGGATCTTTCGTCCCCTTTCTCCCACTTTCCTCATCGCCTCCTGAACCCCCTGGATCAGCACGTGGAGGCCCTTATGAGGCGCGACCTGGCCGATGTAGACCACATGCAACGCGGAAGGGTCCCGTCGATCCCCATCCGGCCTTCGGAGATCCGAAGGAACGAAGTATGGAATTTGATACACGCCTTCCTGACGCATTCCGAAGGATCGGTGAAGATGGGCAAGGAACTCTGTAGGGACGATGATGGCCGTCGCTCGATTCAGAACTCCTATAGTTGTGGGCAACCGTTGCTGCATGATCTGGGCCCATGGAGCAAAGAAAGGCCAGGGCTGCAGGAGGCGACCCGCTTTCCGATGGGGATCCCGGATGCCCAGTCGGAGAAATCCTTGCTCGATCCATCGATAACGCCGGCTCTGGCTGAGCCAGCAATAGGCGCACCCCGTCGGATCCTCTGGCCCCGGGCACACCTGGCCGCTGGGCCGCAATAACGTATGATGGGCGCAGAGGAACCAGAAATCGTGAAGAGAGACCACAGTGGGGAGCCCCATCTTCATCGCCGCCCGCAACGGGGAGACCGTCAGGAGATATCCGCTGTGTAAATGGAGCACATCCGGGCGGCGGCTATGGAGATAGGCTTTGAACCACAGCTCCATCGCCGGGTTGTCGAAGCGATCCCGTATCCCCAGGGGGCCCTTCCGCCAGCGGACCGTCAGCCGGTGGACCGGAAACCCCTCCGTCTGATCGACCCGGGCCGTCACCCGGGGGAAGGGCCCGTATTCGATCTGCTCCACACACACCACCTCCACCCGATGGCCCTGCTGATGTAGCCAGCGGGCCAGGGACTGCACATAAAACTCCACCCCCCCGACGTTGCGCGGCGGGTAATGCGGCGCGGCCAGCACAACGAACATGGCTCAGCCTACCTCCCCTGTGATCGGCGACCGACGGAAGATCCCACGCAAAAGATCCCATTCCGCCGACCCTAGCGCCCTCAGGCCCCACAGAGCCAGGCCGTAGGCGAACGCGCCCAAGATCAGCAACGTGGGCAGGGGAAGGCCGCGCGCCGCCCAGAGGGTCAGCCCCATGATCCCGGCTGCCAGCGCCGGCTTCCCCAGAAGCCCCATCGGGATGCCCCGCCACAACCGGAGAAGCAATCCATACTGCCCAACCAGCAGGATCTCCGTCAGCAATGTGATCCATGCGGCAGCCATCAGGCCATAACGTGGGATCAGCATGAGATTCGCCGCGATGTTAAACGTGGTGCTCAGGATCAGCGAGCGGGCCACCAGCCACTCTTGATTCCGCACCAAGATGACATATCCCAGATATTCCGAGAGAAACATGAAAGGAACCACCCCGATCAGGATCCGGAAGGCCGGAACCGAGGGAAGGAAGGAGGGTCCGTAGAGGGCCGGGATCAAGCGGTCCCCCAACATCCATCCCCCCACAGCGAAGGGAATCGACAGCATCCAGAGATATCCGACGGAGCGACGGATCACCGCGGCCAGGGCCTCCGGGTCCGTTAGGGAGGCCATTGAGGGATAAAGGGCGACGTTAACAGCATTGGAAATCATCGCAATCGAAAAGATGAGGTTGTAGGCCGCGTTATACCAGCCGACGACCCCCGCTGGCCACCAAAGGCTGAGGAGGATCGTGTCCACTTTGTAGGACAGGTTCACCGCTAAGCCGATCAGGCCGAAGGGCAAACCAACCCGCAACAGGGATGGCCACACCGACCATTCCGGCCGTTGGAGATGGAACAGGCCCAGGGAACGGACGGCCCACGCGGTCAGCAGGAGCGCGGCCGTCAGGCCGACCAGCGAGGCGCCGATCAGTCCGTAGAATCCCCATCCCAGCACCAGCGCGGCAGTGCCCAGCCCTACAAACAGCAACTGCTGCAACACGCCCGCCGCGGAAACGAGATCCAGCCGGCGGATCCCCTGCAGCGCCGCCTCCAGCGGCCCCTGAGCCGCATAGAGGACAAGCGTAAGGGCGGCCAGGGCGATCCCTCCCATCAAGAACGGCGGCTGCTGGTGCCACCACGCCATCCCCAGGATCAGGCCGATGGTCCCCAAGGAAAGGAGAAACCGGAGGGCCATCGCGTCCATCAGCATCGCCTCCCCTCGCCGCCGGTCCCGCGCGATCTCGCGGACCAGATAAGGGGCGAGGCCCCAATCCGAGAGGACAGCGAAGGCGGCCACGTAAGCCAGGGCGGTCGCGTAGTGTCCGAAAGCCTCCTGCCCCAGACGCCGGACCACCCAGACCGAGAAGGCGAAGGCCAGCGCCTTCACCATCAGGCGTCCCCCCAATCCGAACAGCGTGTTCCGGAGGACCGTCAGGGCCACCGGGCTCATCCTTCCCGCTCCGCGGATGGTTCGGGGGCCTCCGCCGAAGAAGGTGGTTCGTCCGCGGATGCGGCTTCCGGTTCGCTCATGGCCGCCGCCAGCAACTCCGGATCGAGGTCCACAAACGGAAGGATGGATGGACGCTCCATCTGGGGCGGTTCGGGGGAGAAGACATCGCCGACTGATGCGCCGTCCTCCTCCGGCAGAATCGCCCCCACGAAAGGCCCGCTTCCTTCGTTCCCTACAGGTTCCGGAGCATCCACGATCCTCGGTTCTGTGGAGATCGGTGCGAAGGAAACCGGAGGGGCCGGGGATTTCATGCGCTCTTCTCGTGCCTGGAGGATCAACCGCTGCTTAGCCCGCATCCGCTCGGAATAGGGTGGGAGCGGCCAGGCAAGCGGTGGATAATCCCTCTCCTCCGGGGCTTTTCGCTTCCCCCACCACCCCTGGATCCCTCGGGAAACGCTCTCCTGCCAGGCTCGAAGGACCGTTGAGGCGGCGGGCTTCCGCCGGGTTTTCTGTTCGTAGCGAGAACCGCCGTAGGCATAGGCATAGCCGTAACCGATCCCCAGCTTGCGGCGGGGCACATCGTTGACCACGATCCCCAGGATCCGCTGGCCTCGCAGTGCGTAGCGGGCCTGTCCGACCAGCCGCCGGGGGGTCTCGCCGTCACGGATCACCAGGAGGACCCCGTCGGCCGCCCGAGCCAAGAGCTCCAGCTCCGCCAGGAACAGCGTGGGCGGGGCGTCCAGGATCAGGACCTCAAAGCGAGTTTGAAGCCCAGCCAGCAACGCCCGCCACCGCGGCGAACTCAACAACAACCCGGGATCCCGTGGGATCCGGCCCATCGGCAGGATCGAGAAACCGCCATCCACAGGGAGGAGAAGCGAATCAAGGGAGGGGACTTCCCCTTCGGCCTCCAAGTAATCTACCAGCCCCTGAGAGATCTCTTGAGGGGTCAGGTGAGCCACCACGCCGCCCCGCAGATCGGTTTCCACCAGCGCTGTGCGCAGCCCGGCCTCGGCCATGGCTGCCGCCAGATTGGCCGCTACAAAGGACTTGCCGTCTTCCGGCATCGGGCTGGTGATCAACACAACTCGCGAGGAGTTCCCCTCCAGCATTCGAAGGGTCCGAAGCCGTAGAGAACGGACAGCCTCCGCTTCCGGGGAATCCGGCGCGCTGCGGACGATGAGGGGATCCTTCCGGTTGCGCCAGTGAGGGATTGCCCCCAGGACGGGAAGGTTGAACATCGTGAGGCTTCCGTCCCAGCGCACCGCCCGGCCCAGGAACAGCTCCAGCGCCATCAGCATGCTGAGGCTGAGCAACAATCCGGACCCCACAGAGAGCGCCAGATTGCGGAACATGCTGGGCGAGACCGGACGTGTGGGAGGGAGCGCAGGCTCTAAGACGCTGAGGGTATTCACCCGCCCTTGGTTGATCGCCGCAAGCAGCTGGGCATAAGTTTGCTGATCATCCCGCTTAAGTTGCTCCAGCGCCTGGAGCTGATCCTGAGCCTCTCGCAACTCCGACGCCGAGGTCATGCCTGCCATACGTTGCCGCAACTCCTGAATCCGCCGATCCGCCTCGTCGATTTTCGCCTGAATGTCTGCCAGCTGGCCTCGCAGGAAATTCTCATCCGCCTGGGATCGGGCGCCCGGGGCCTGTTCGATCAACGTTTGCGCCAGCGCGTTGGCCAGCGCCGCCGCCCGCTCAGGATCGAAATCGTAAACATAGATCTCCAACAGGGAAGCGTTGAAGACCACGCGGGTCTCCACTGCCCGAGCCAGATCATCGGGGGACAGGGTCAGATTCAGGCGTTTCAGGGTTTGCTCCAGGATCGGCCGCCGGCGGGCCATCTCCCCATAGATCTGCGCCAGGGTTCGGCTGAGGCCGATCTCCTGGGGATCCGGGTTGGGGTTGGTGATGCTGGTGCCCACCATCAGCGTGACCCGCGCCGCATAGACCGGTGGCTGCTGGCGGGTGTAGAAATAGCCTCCAGCCCCCGCGAGCAACGCACACAGGATAGGAAACCACCACCAGCGGCGGATGGCATCCAGATAAGGTTGCAGACGCTCCATTCAGGGCTCCTTATTCTCGCTTTTCCCTGGAAGGCCGTGGGGATTCTTGCGTAACTCGCAACTATATGAAATCTTGGAGTGGTCGGTGCCGCCTTTGGCAGCCTCACCCCACCCAAAAAGCCCTCGCCTTATCCGAGCCGATCGCGGAAGAAAGCCACCGTCTGCTCCAACCCCTCCTCCAGATCCACCCGGGGTCGCCACCCCCACGCTTGATATACGCGATCCGCCCGCAAATAGATCCGGAAGGTTTCCCCGACCTTCGGCGGGCCGTAGAGGGGCTCGCGGCGATAACCCGTGATGGCCGCCAGGAATCGAAAGATCTCGTTCACCGTCGTCCCTCGGCCGCTTCCCAGGTTGAATACTTCTGCATCTCCGTTCTCCAGGGCCATCTGGTTCGCGGCCACCACATCCGCCACATATACGAAATCCCGCATCTGCTCTCCGGTCCCGTGGATCACCACCGGCTCTCCCCGCAGCATCCGGCCGATGAAGATCGCCACCACCCCCGCCTCGCCGTTGGGATCTTGTCGCGGCCCATACACATTGGGGTAGCGCAACACTGTGTAACGGAGCCCGTAGTGCTGGTGGAACAGCGCCAGATATTGCTCCACGATGAACTTGGTGACTCCATAAGGGCAGAGCGGGCGGATCGGATGATCCTCATCACATGGCAGATAAACCGGCTCCCCATAAACCGCGCCCCCGCTGGAGATGTAGATGAACTTCTTCACCCCATACTGGAGCGAGAGGCGGATCAGGTTAAGAGAGCCCAGCACATTGACCTCCGCGTCATACATGGGGTCCGCCATCGAGATGCGCACACTCATCTGAGCGGCGTGATGGTTGACCACCTCCGGCCGTTCCCGCTCGAACACCTCCGCCAGCGCCGGGCTGCGGATGTCGATCTCATAAAACCGCGCCTTGGGGTTCAGGTTCTCCCTTCGGCCGGTGCTCAGGTTGTCCACCACCACCACCTCGTGGCCGTCCTTGATCAACGCATCCACCACGTGTGATCCAATGAAACCTGCTCCGCCGGTGACCAGGCATTTCATTACGACCTCCTGGGACCTCGTTAATGTGTCTTTATCGCTCCCCGATCGGAAGTCGGCGAACTCATTCGCCTTGAGAGAGTTAACGATCCATCTTCCGCGCGCTATCTCTCGCGGACTCTCCGAAATCCGTTGAGCGGTTTTGCGGGCAAAACCGATAACCCACCCCCCATACGGTCACAATGTAACGGGGCCGGGAGGGATCCGGCTCGATCTTGTTCCGCAGATGGCGGATGTAAAGCTTCAAGTAATGGGCATCCCATCCCTGGTCCTCCCAGCCTGCCCGGAGCAGGGTCTCATGGCGGACCACACGACCGGCATGCTCCAACAGACAGGCCAGCAGCCGGTATTCGATGCGGGACATGCGAACACGCTGCCCGCGGACCCGCACCTCCTGGAGCCGCAAGTCGACGACCAGATGATCATCGGCGTAATAGGTGATCGCCCCATGGGCTCCGCGCCAACCCTGACGGCGCAAGTGGGCCTGGATGCGCGCCCGAAGCTCTACGAAGGCAAAAGGCTTGGGGATGAAATCATCGGCTCCCATATCGAAGGCGCGGATGACGTCCTGCTCCGAGCGAGGGGCCGAAATCACCAGGATCGGACTATGCGTGACGGCCCGCAGTTGTTGGCAGAAGCGCAGGCCATCATGATCTGGGAAAGCGATCTCCGTGAGGATGAGATGAGGGGTGATCACAGGAAGCAACGCCAGAGCTTCGGAGGGCCCAGCAGCGGTGAACACGACCATTTGATCTGTGCTTAATTCCTGCTGGAGCAATCGCTGCATCTCCGGGCTGGAGTCCACCACCAGGACCCGCACCTCGGCTTCGCTGGTATTGCCATCCCATCTACCTCCTGGTCCTGGATAGAATAACTGAGCCATCTGCTTCCTCCTCCATACCATCCGAGGATCCGTTGATCTCTCTGCCCCCTTCTCCCTTCCCTCACGAATAGAGAAGAAAGAGTTAGACGCGGGGAAGGAGAGAAGGAAGGCGGTCTGGGTCGAACCCAGATCTCACTTTCAAACCTTACCAGGAAGAAGTTTGAAAAGGTGAAGATTTCGGTTTGAATTTGTTTTGAGGATGAAACACGAGAGCAGAAATGGCGCAGCCTGCTTCTTTAAGAGGAAGAGGAGTTACGGGGCTCGTTTTCTTCTGGAGGAAAGCGCGGCGCCACCTTTGGCGGCCTCATCCATCCCCATGGGGCCCTGGATGCGATCTTGCCGCATGGGGGAGGGGAAACCCCAAGTTTTCCCGGGGGCGTGGGCTTGCCCCTGGGGGCGTGGGCCCCAGAAAATCCATCATACCTCCGGCTTTTCCGGTCGCAGACCGGAACGCGCAGCCTTTCCGTTAGCGTCTGGGCCCTAATCCCTCCCCCACAGCTCTCTGGGTCGTGGGAGCAAGGGATCAAAATCCCCTTGGAGGCGGAACTCCGGCTGGGTGTCTGTCCGCACAGGGAGGGGGAGAAGAAAGTGAGGCGAAAGAGCCTGCCCTTTACTTAAGACAATGTTAGGGTGACAGGGTGGGCGGCTTTGCGGCTCGCCCCGTCACCCCAAACCCCAGGTTTGCAACGGCGCGCTTCCCGCTCGAAAAGCGCCCCATCCTCATTGCGCAACAGGTTCGACAAGGTTTAATCACACTGAAACCGATATCCGATCCCCCACTCTGTCAGAATGTATCGCGGATGTCTGGGGTCGGGCTCGATCTTCTGGCGGAGATAGTGAATGTAAAGCTTGAGGTTGTCGATATCATCCGCATATTCCGGCCCCCAGACCTGGGTGAGGAGATAGCGATGGGGAAGCAGACGGCCAGGGTTGCGCATCATCACGCTCAGGAGCCGGAACTCCAGCGGGGTGAGCTGCACCGGCTGCCCCGCCACCGTCACGGTGTGCTGATCCAGATCCAGCACGATCTCCCCACACCGATAAACTCCCTGTTCCGGCAGCGCCCGGCTGTTGGCTCGGCGTAACAGCGCCCGGATCCGAGCCAGGAGGATGTCGGCCTGGAAGGGTTTGGTCACGTAATCATCGGCCCCCAGTTCCAGACCATACACCACGTCCGTGGTCATCCCCTTGGCGGTTAGCATTAGGATGGGGATCGTGGAGATCTGGCGGATCCGTCTACAAACCTCCCAGCCATCCATCCCGGGCATCATAATGTCCAGGATCACCAGATCCGGTCGCTCGCTTTCCAGCATCCGAAGGCCGGTTTCCCCGTCCAGGGCAACCAGGATCTGATAGCCTGCTCCTTCCAGACGCTTGCGGAGCAGCTCGACAAACTCCCGATCGTCATCGATCACCAACAATGTGGAAGCCATTGATTGCCCCTTCATCCGGATTTCCTGGCGTATCGGAAGTTTCGATCGGCACCCCGAAGGGTAGCGAAGGACTCATCATCGCCTGCCCGGGGCGACTACCAAGGTTTTGATAAATAAGACAAATTATTTTGAATTCATGATATAAGAAGTTAGGTTCACAGTATATAGGACTTTCGTCCTATTATGAGCGGAAGGGGTCATGGGCGGTCTTGGGAAATTCCTGGTGGTGTCCCTCAGTGATTGGTCCAGGGGTATTTCATTGCTGACGGAGGCGGGATAGGGTGCCGATGGCGCCTCCCCCCTTAATCCCTCCTCCCCGCGGTCCAAGGGGCCGTGGGGAACTGGGGAGCCGCCCTTGGTGCCCCCCAGCTCCTAAAGGCCCCCTAGAGGAAATATCAGGCGACCAGAGATTAACCCAACGATCAAGGGATACCACCCCAGTTTACGATGAGCAACCTACTCCATTCGTCAATGATGAAAGGACCGCTTACCATGAAGGCTCGGAGCTTCCCGCCTTCGCCTGTTCAGGCCTGAAAGAAACATCAGCAAGTAAGAGAAAGGGGATTTGCGGGCGGGGCGCGCCCCGCCCGCAAAAGCGCGGATCCTCGAGGGAGACCTGTCGCACCAATGAGGCGCATCGCCCATATCGATCGCA
>NZ_JANWXB010000062.1 GCF_025055495.1 Thermoflexus sp.
GGGGGGGGGGGCCCCCCCCCCCCCCGCCCAGCCCCCGAAAGATGTTTTCCCCTTGACTGGTCAAAGCACTGGTTTGCAATACGGCAAGGCGCAATCACCATGTAAGCTGGGACCGCAGCTCTGCAAACCGTCGCATCTGCTCGATTTGCACAGTGACGGATGGAGCCTCAAACGTGAAGATCACCCCGTCCGCTCCGGCGTCCCGAAGCGCCTGTAGACCCTGCACGATCTGCTCCGCGGGGCCAGTCAACCGCATTCGGCGTTCGCCGGCTGGCGAAGTATACACCGGCGGAAGCTGGGAATCCAGGGCGATATACATCCGGCAAATGACCGGGATCGAACGCCCCTGAGACCATGTGCGCAGCTGGGCCACGCGCGTCCGCAATGTCTCCGGATCCAGACCGACCGGATGCCAACCATCTCCCAAACGGGCGGCCCGTCGCACCGCGGCTTCCGTGTTCCCCCCAATCCAGATCGGGGGTCCACCGGGTTGGACCGGCAGGGGCTCGAACACGGCGTCCTGGATGCGGAAGAAGCGGCCCTGAAAACGCGGACGGGGGTTGGTCCACAGGGTTCGCATCAGGGCGATGCCCTCTTCGAGAAATCGAACGCGGCGTCGGAAAGACATCCCCAGGTTCTCGAACTCCGGGGCCAGCCACCCCGCGCCAATCCCCAGGATTAAACGGCCGTTCGACAATTGATCTAGGGTAGCCGCTTGCTTGGCCACCAGCACTGGGTTGCGCAATCCCAGAAGGAGGATCGACGTGCCCAGCCGGACCCGCTGGGTCAGCGCGGCCACATAGGCCAAAGTGGTCCAGGTCTCGAAGATGCGGCCGTAGGGCTCATAATGAGCTTCAGGGACCAGGATGTGGTCCGTGGTCCAGAGGGAGTCGAATCCCAGAGACTCTGCCGCCTGGGCCACCTCGCGGATGGCCTCGGGCGATGAAGCCCGGCCATAATTCGGCAGGCAGATGCCGATATGCATGGTTTTCCGCTCCGAACGCCATGGTTATTGTGCTTCATCTCCCCTTCACACGACTCCCACAACCTTGACCAGGACCCGCTTGCGACGCTGGCCATCGAATTCCGCGTAGAAGATCTCCTGCCATGGACCCAGGTCCAGATCCCCATTCGTAACCGGGACGATCACCTCGTGGTGGAGGAGCAGGCTCTTAAGATGGGCGTCCGCATTATCCTCACCGGTGCGGTGGTGCCGGTAATCCGGGCGGAAGGGCGCCAGGCGGTCCAATAACTCCATCATGTCCTGCATGATACCCTCTTCGTGGTCGTTCACGTAAACGGCGGCGGTGATGTGCATCGCGCTGACCAGGGCGAAGCCCTCGCGGATCCCGCTCTCTCGCACAGCCTCTCGCACGCGATCTGTCAGACGGATGATCGCACGCCGTTCCCTTGTCTGAAACCAGAGATAAAGGGTCAAGGCCCGATAGGGTCCATTCTCATAACGGCGGATTTCCTCTTTCACTAAGTTTTCGGTCAACGGCGCATCCAGCTCCACCGGTCGGTTATCGCTTACTATCCGATAGGACATCCGGGCCTCCTGCACATCCGGGTTTCGAGTCAAGGCAGATGCCTGGACCTCATGAAAGAGCTTGCCTCTTTCTTCCCTGCCGTCCAGAGAGATGCGGGGAACGCGCTCGAATTCCCCGCATCGAGATCAGCACGCAAGTTAGAGTTGCTCGGGCTCCGAGGGCGGAGGCGATTCCGCCCCAAGGATCGCGCGCAGCCGTTCGATTTCCAGCTGAAGGACGGAGATCTGCTCTCGCAGGCGAAGGATGATTTCCACTCCTGCCAGGTTGACGCCCAGCTGCGTCAGCTCTACGATCTGGCGCAGCCGGGCCACATCCCGTTCCGAATACAGACGTATCCGGCCCCGGACCCGCCGGGGAGAGATCAGGCCAATGGATTCATAATACCGAATGGTTTGCGGATGCAACTGCACCATCGCAGCCACCTTCCCGATCCGATATCGGGGTTGATCTTCATCCACCACTTCGACTGCGCAGGCTTGAATCTCCATCATCGCCTTCACCTCCTGGATCGGGTGGTGTGTGGCGGGTGCTTCGTTCTTCTCCCTCTCCTCATCCCTGCGTCGCTTCGCGGCGCGGGGCGAGGAGAGGGCAACTCCTTCGAGCCGGGAGAGCCGCCGAAAGCAGCCCGCCCGCCTCGATCCGGTAGGGAGAGCCGGTCGCTCCATCTCCCCAGGCTCCCATTCATAATCCTAAAAGCTCGGGTTAACAAAGCGCCTAGCGGCAGTTCCGGGCGGCGGCGGTGATCATTCCGACGGCCGCTCCCCGAGGGTCACCCGGAGCGTCAGCGCTTGGCCGTCGCGGAGGATCGAGAGGGTCACCGTCTCCCCAACGCGTTTGTAATTCTCCAGGTAGATCACGAGCTCATCCACTCGACGCAGAGGGCGATCATCAATCGCGGTGATGATGTCCCCACCTAGGAACACGTCGCCGAAGCGGGTGCGCACCCGTTGGGTCGCTCCCCGCAGCCCAGCCCGATCCGCCGGACTGCCCGGCGCCACCTGAACCGTGAGGAGGCCGTGATCCACCGGCAGGCGGAAGGCCTGGGCGAAGGCGGGGGTGATCTCAAAAAACGAGGCGCCCAACCAGGGGTGGGGATAACGCCCCCGGGCGATCAGTTCGGGAACCACCCGCTTGATCGTGTTCACCGGGATGGCAAATCCGATACCGATGGAACCGCCGCTGGGGGAGCGGATCGCCGTGTTGATCCCGATCACCCGTCCATCCAGATCCAGCAACGGACCCCCCGAGTTCCCCGGGTTGATGGCCGCGTCCGTTTGGATCACCTCCCCTAACGGTCGATCGGAGAGCTCCAGGGTCCGGCCCAGGGCGCTGATCACCCCCACCGTCATCGTGCGGTCCAGACCGAAGGGGTTCCCGATGGCGATGACCCATTGTCCGACCTGAAGCTGTGAGGAATCTCCCAACGTCACCGGGAGCAATTTCTCCCGGGGCACCCTGACCCGTAGCACGGCCAGGTCGTTGTAAGCGTCCGCTCCCACCAGCGTGGCGGAAGCGGTGGTGCCATCGGCGAGGATCACCTCGATCTGATCCGCGCCCTCCACCACATGGTTATTGGTGACGATGTGCCCCTCCCGATCCCACACGAATCCGGATCCAGTGCCCTCCTGGTAAATGGGGCCCCGAAAGAGATCGAACGCCGTCGCCCGGGTGGTGATGTGCACCACGGAGGGGCTGACCCGCTGATAGACCGAGATGAACGCTGCCTCTATCGCCCGGGCTTCCGACAACGCCTCCGGAGGGATGGGTGTCGGAGTCGGGAAAGGAGAGGAAGCGCCCCCCGCTTGTGGGAGGGCAGCACCGCCCGACGGCTGGGTCAGAGCCGAGCGAGCCCATAGAAGGGCGCCAGCGGTCATCGCTGCACAACCCCCAATGAAGAGCAAAAGCCCTGCCAGCAAAAGCCAGAAGCCGCGCCGCATCTTCCCGGATCCTCCTCGCAAGGGTGAGCGAAGCGCCCTCCGTGTTCGCTCTCCTTACGGCGAGGGCCGCTCCCCCAGGGTCACCTGGACCTGCCTTTCCTGCCCATCCCGCAGGATGGTTAACGTCACCGTCTGGCCAACCTCCGTGTAGTTAACCAGATAAGAAACCAGCTCATCGAAGGAGGAAACCGGACGGCCGTTGATGGCCGTGATGATATCCCCGCCCAGCAGGATGCGGGTTCCTCGAACCTGAACCTCGCGAGTGCCTCCCCGCAGGCCGGCTCGGGCGGCTGAACCGTCAGGAACCACTTCCTGGATCAGAACGCCCCGGGTGGCGGGGACATCGTATCCTCGCGCTCGCAGTTCCGCCAGCGAGATGGCGCCGGTGGAGGTGATCCCCAGGTAAGGATAGCGGACCCGGCCGTTTTGGATCAGCTGAGGGACCACACGTTTTACGGTATTCACAGGGATCGCGAAGCCGATGCCGATGTTCGCGGGTATCCCGGTGATGCTGGAGTCGGTCCGGATGGCGGAGTTAACGCCGATCACCCGGCCTTGCAGATCCACCAGGGGTCCCCCGGAGTTGCCCGGGTTAATCGCCGCATCGGTCTGAATGACATCCGGGATCTGAAAGCGGGTGGGCGTCTCCAGCGCCCGGCCCAGTGCGCTGATCACCCCTAAGGTCATCGTCCCCCGCAGGCCGAAGGGATTGCCGATGGCTATGACCTTCTGGCCGACCCGAAGCGTATCCGAGTCCCCCAGCTCAACGGGGCGCAGGAGCTCGGCAGGCGCGTCCACCCGGATCACTGCCAGATCGCTGAAGACATCCCGCCCCACCACACGGGCCTTTGCCACCGTCCCGTCATAGAATGTCACCCAGATCTCCTCAGCATCTTCGACCACGTGATTGTTGGTGACGATGTGTCCCTGGGTATCATAAACAAAACCGGACCCGCTACCGAAAGCGGAAGCTTCTGCTCCCTCCACATCGATGTTGACCACGGAGGGCAGGACCTTCTGATAGATGGCGATCAGGCGTTGCTCCTCCTCATCAAGCCCCGATGGGATGGGTGGGGGCGTCGGCGGAGGCCCTGCCGGAACAACAACCGCGCCGCCGGACGCCGGCGTGGGGGTGACGAAAATCAGCTCCCGCAGAGAGAGTGAGCGGCATCCGCTCCATGCGAAGATCCCCGCCAAAAGGATCCAGATCCCTTTTCGGATTCGCGAGCCCATGGGCTTTCGCTCC
Source organism: Thermoflexus sp. (assembly GCF_025055495.1). Lineage (GTDB taxonomy): Bacteria > Chloroflexota > Anaerolineae > Thermoflexales > Thermoflexaceae > Thermoflexus. Next base: position 4,734 of record NZ_JANWXB010000062.1, read on the forward strand.
TGGATAAAGATCGCAGGCACTCCGGGAGTGGAGTTTCGGAAGGTATGGGTCGCCCTCATTCCTTAAGCTGACATGCAGTTCAGTTATCGCCCTCGGCGCAGACGGGCCAGTTCGGCGAACAGCTCCCGTTCCCTCGGGGTCAGGTTCCGGGGCAATTCCACGGAGACCCGGAGGTAAAGGTCCCCCCGTTCGCCCGGATGATGCGGGGAGGGCATGCCTTCCCCCCGCAGGCGGATCAGGGTGCCGTTCTGGGTCTCCGGCGGAATATGAACCATCAGGGTCCTTCCATCCAGATGGCGGAAGGGAACCTCGCCCCCCAGGACAGCCGTGTAGAGATCGACCGGCAACGTGGCGTAAAGATCCTGATCCCGCTGCTCAAAGCGGGGGTGAGGAGCGACCTCGACGACCAGATAGAGATCCCCCGGTGGCCCGCCATAGCCAGGCTCTCCGGCCCCCGGAACCCGCACCCGGGCTCCGGTTCGCACCCCCGGGGGGATGCGGACTTCCAGGCGACGCCCATCCCGAGCGCGGATAATCCGGGTGGTTCCCTGGAAGGCCTCCTCCAGGGTGAGCGCCACTGGCTGTTCGATATCCCGCCCTCGGAACCGAGTGGTGGTCCGCCCCCGTGTTTGCCGGGGCATGCCGCCGAACAGCATCTCGAAGAAGTCCGAGAATCCGGAGAGCAGGTCCTCCAGATCTCCTACTTCAACCCGCACCCGGCCGGGCTGAACCCAGGGGGACCAGTCGAACTGACCCGGATCGTAACCGGCTCGACGCCAGGCTTCATATTGACGGCGGAGCTCATCATATTTGCGGCGCTTTTCCGGATCGGAGAGCACCTCGTAGGCTTCATTGATCTCTTTGAACTTCTCCTCCGCCGCCTTATCGCCCGGATTGACATCGGGATGGTATTGTCGGGCCAGCTTCCGGTAAGCCCGTTTGATCTCCTCCTCGCTCGCATCGGGGGAGACGCCCAGGATCGCGTAGTAATCTTTAAACTCCATTTCGCGGCCTCAGCTCCCGGAGATTTCAAGAACAGCGCTCAGCTTTTGATTTTACAACCAGGGTGCTGGAGAATAGGGAAAATGGGAACCGGGCTGGATAACAATCCCTGAATCGCGTGGAGCTCTCCATTTCAGCCTGGCAGAAGATTCCCTCACCCACGTCTCTCTCCAATAAGGGGAGGGGAGAAGGAAAGGTGGGGAAGGGGGGATAAGAGGAGGCGTAACTCCCACGATTTCACCTCGGCGCTCTGTCCTGCGGAGCGACATATAGCAACCAGGAGGAGATCTGTGGATTTGCGCGCGCTTGAAGAGGCGATGGAACAATTCGTTACAGCGAAGGGCTGGTATAACCCGGGCTCGCCGCGACCCCAGACCCCCCGCAATCTGGCGATCTCGTTGGTCCTGGAAGCAGCAGAGGTGCTGGAGCTCTTCCAGTGGAAAGAAGTCGCGGATCGGGAAGCGCTGGCCGGGGAGCTGGCGGATGTGATGCTCTATCTGTTACAGCTGGCCCGTTTGCACGGCATCGACCTGGGCGAGGCGGTGATGGCAAAACTGGCTCAGAATTACCAGCGGGAGTGGCCATGAGCGCGGGACGCCGGCTCCGCATTCTGGCGGTCTCCGATCAGGTGGTCGAGGCCTTATACTCGCTTCAGGCCCGGGAGTGGCTTTCCCCCATCCATCTGATCCTTTCATGCGGAGACCTGCCCTACGGATACCTGGAATTCCTGATGGAGCTTTTCAGCGCCCCATTGTTCTATGTGCATGGGAACCATGACCGGCCGGAACTCCTCTCCGATGGGCGGGTCCGCCATGGGCCGGAGGGTGGGCAGAATCTGGATGGAAGGGTGGTGTGGGAGCAGGGCCTGTTGCTGGGCGGGCTGGAGGGCTCCCGACGCTATCACCCGGAAGGCCGTTATCAATATACGGAAGAGGAGATGTGGCTTCGGGTCTTCCGGCTGGTTCCACGCTTGCTGTGGAATCAGTATCGCTATGGACGGGCGATCGATCTGCTCATCGCCCATGCCCCGCCGCGATCCATCGGCGATGGACCGGATCCAGCCCATCAGGGATTCTCTGCCTTCCGATGGCTGATCGATCGCTTCCGCCCACGTTATTTTTTGCATGGACATCTACACTTCTACGGCCGTCGGCCTATGATTCCCGCAGGCCCGACACGGGTGATCAATGTGTTTCCCTATTATGTGCTGGAGATCGAGGTGAGCGATGTGGGACACCACGAACGGAAACGAGCCGGTGACCGCCGAGGTTGTCGCTCAGTATCGATGGGCTCGCTTCCGGGCGATGCTACGGAGTCTCATCGCCCAGCTGACCGGGCGCCCGAACAGATTGCTGGCGTTCGATGAAGTCAAAGAGAAGCTGAATCTGCGCGGATCCGTTTATCGAGGCATCCAGCGAGTCCCCCTGGATCACATCATCGGCAGTGTCAACCGGTATCAGGACTTCGATCGAGCCTTCCTGCCGATCCATCGCCATATGGCCGATCGCTGGATCGCGGTTGGCACCGTCCTGTTCCAGGAGGCCAACCTCCCGCCGGTTCGGCTTTACAAAGTTGGGGATGCTTACTTCGTCCTGGACGGCCATCACCGGATCTCAGTGGCCCGGACGCTGGGGTGGCAAGAGATCGAGGCCGAGGTGATCGAGGTTCGAAGCCGGGTGCCAGTAGGGTCGGATCTTCAGGCCGAAGATCTGGAAATTCTTCACGAATATGAGGAATTTCTGGAGCGGACCCGCCTGGATCTCCTTCGCCCGGAGGCGAACATCCGCTTTACCATCGCGGGGGGATATCAGCGCCTGCTCGAGCATATCGCTGTGCATCGCTACTTTATGGGCCTCGAGGAAGGCCGCGAGATCTCGGAGGATGAAGCAGTGGCCCACTGGTATGATACGGTTTATTTGCCGGTAGTAAAAACCATTCGCGAGCATGGCCTGCTGGAGGATTTCCCAAATCGGACTGAAGCGGACCTCTATCTCTGGATTATGGACCATTTATATTATCTCCGGGAGGCCTATGGGCCGGAGGTGAATCCGGAGATAGCGGCCCTGGATTACGCCGAGCAGTTCGCCGAACACCCGATCCGGCGCCTGGTGAACGAGCTCCGCCGGGCAGTGGAGGGAATGAGCGCTCTTCCGCCGATGGAAGGGAAGCCGAGGATCTGAGAGGAGGCTGCCAGGCGAAGGGATGTGGAAAGCGGATCGTTCAGCTTCTACCGGGGTGATCCCCATTGAGCGGTCTGGCCCAGCGACGGAGGACCCATTGCTTCCTGAACCCTGAGGTCTCCTCCAGGTATCGAAGGGAGGTTCGCTACATGGGTTCCCTTTCCATCAGGCAGTGGGGGATGGTCCTGGGAATGCTGGGTCTGGTCTTCCTGTTTTCCGCAGCTTCCACCCATGCCTATCAAGAGGAGGAAGCAGAACGAGGGGCCGCAGTCTTCGCTCGTCGATGCTCCACATGTCACGGGGATCAGGGACAGGGACTGACCGACGAGTGGCGGGCCACGTGGCCGCCTACCCATCAGAATTGCTGGAAGGCGAACTGCCACGGGCCTCAGCCTTATCCCGAGGACGGTTTCACCCTCCCCCGCGTGGTCCCAGCGCTGATCGGGCCGAATACTCTCCAGCGGTTTACGACCGCTGCGGATCTCTACGCTTATATCCGCGCCCAAATGCCCTTCCATGCTCCAGGGAGCCTTCCGGAGGAAGATTACCGGGCCGTGACCGCCTTTCTGCTTCAGCGTCATGGGATCCCGGCGGATGGCCAGCTCTTCGATCCGGAAGCTGCGCGGGGAGTTCTGCTCCGCCCATTGGCTTCCCGGGGGAAAGGAGCGCTGGGGAGGATCATGGAGGATTTCATTCGGCAGCGATTTCCATGGTGGATCCTGGGAGGGATCGGTGTCGCTGGCCTGCTATGGGGGATGATGGGGAGGCTTCACCGACGGAGCTGAGCGCTTGGCCTTCCCGCAACTCGAAGGGCCATGGGGAGGAGCCCATCCATCCTCTCCAGAGCGCCCAAGTCTATCGGCGTTGTGTTGTTTGCTTCCCGATGGAGACGGAGCCGGACGCCTTCGGCTTCGCGCTATGAAAAGGAGGAGAATCCTTCCACATCAGGTAGCGACGGGAATGATCGCTGCATGGCTTCTGGAACGGATCTCCATAGACGAGGCCACAACGCGGCAGATCGGAGCGACGTTGGGGCGCTGGTTGCAGCCCGGCGATATCGTCGCGGTCCAGGGCCCCCTGGGGGCCGGGAAAACCCGCTTCATCCAGGGGATCGCGGAAGGGCTGGGGGTCACCGAACCCGTTCAGAGCCCTTCGTTCATCCTGGTTCAGGCTTATCCATTGCCGGGGGGCAGGAGGTTTTATCACGTGGATCTTTATCGGCTGGAAAATCCAGAAGCGGTGTGGGCTCTCGGATTGTGGGATCTGTTTGATGAGATGGCCATCATCGCCATGGAATGGCCAGAGCGAGCGGCCGGTCTCATCCCAGAGCCGTATCTTCGGGTGACCCTGATCCCCCTTGGCGACACCGTTCGCCAGATTCGGATGGAGGCGATCGGGTCCTTTCCCTTAGAGCGTTTGAAGACGCTTCAAGCCCTGCTGGGCTCGGAGTGACGGGGGCGAGGAGGACGGGGAGATCCCTTCGGGGGCTCGCCGCAAAAGTAGGGATGGGAATGAGCGGCGAAGTCACCTATGCCACCACTTCCTCTTCCTTCAATTCGGAGATTGAGGTCTTTCATCGATGAGGGGAAAACGAAGCTATCTGCTCGCGCTGGATACCGCGACCCTTGGGTTGGCCCTGGCGCTTTTCGACGGAGCGGAGTGGGCCGCGGTGACCTACTGGCGAACGGCGGATCGACATACCGCCGAGTTGATGCAGCGCTGTCAGGAGTTGATGGCAAAGGTCGGTCTGACCCCGGAGGATCTGATCGCTGTGGCGGTGGTCAGCGGGCCCGGCTCCTTTACCGGGCTCCGGGCGGGCATCGCTGCCGCCAAGGGATTGGCGATGGCGCTGGACCGTCCGTTGTTCGGAATCGGAACAGAGGAGGCGATGCTGGCAGATCTTCCCCCATGGATGGAAACGCTCAACGTGTTTCTCCCAGCAGGGCGGGGACGATTAGCGCTGCGCCGTTATCAGTGGTCGGGGCAATGGATGCCGGCAGGAGAGCCAGTGCTGACGACGGCGGAGGCATTGATCGCTTCCTGGACGCCAGGGGTCTGGCTGGTCGGGGAATGGACCGCTCAAGATCACATGCGGCTGGGCCAGCCGCCCATCGTCCCCTGGCTGATCCCCAGGGGCGGTCCATCCCGGGTTATGGGAGCGGCCCGGCTGGCTTGGGCCCGCTATCAGGCAGGCGAGCGACCGGATCCTGCCCTTCTGCGTCCTATCTATCTGCGCACTCCCAGCGTCCCCGCGGGATGAGCCATTAAGGCGAGGTCAAAATGCCAGCCCTGGAGATCCCGGAGTCGGTGCCTTTTCGGATCGACCCGATGCGTTGGGAGGATATCACGGAGGTCATAGCGATCGAGCGACGCGCGTTCTCCATGCCGTGGCCGATGCGCGCCTATGAGCAGGAGCTTTTAAGGAATCCCAACGCCCATTATCTGGTCCTGCGCCCTCGGGAAGTTCTTGCCGTTGTGCTGACATTCCCTCCCCCCCGACTGCCGATCCTGGGATACGGAGGCTTCTGGCTGGTTCCGGATGAGGCCCATATCAGCACGATCGCCATCGATACGCCATGGCGGGGGCGTGGCCTGGGGGAGCTGATGTTCTTGGCCCTGGTCGAGGAGGCGATCGCCTGGGGCGCCAACCTGATCACACTGGAGGTGCGGGCTTCCAATGTGGTGGCCCAGAACCTTTACCGGAAATACGGGCTGGAGGTCGTAGGCCGTCGGCCAAGGTATTATCGGGACAACAATGAGGATGCTCTGGTGATGAGCGTGAAGGGTGTGCGTTCTCCGGATTATCGAGAACAATTGGAGGCTCTGAAGGCCCAGCTCTGGGCCCGATTGCAGTCCGCAGGCCCGATCCCTCTTCACCGTTCTGGAACGAATTGAGGGATCTGCTCATCTCACCCTGTGCGGATTGGCTGACTTTTGCGACGGGGGGGTGGCTGGGCGCGTCACACATCTTCAATGAGGGATGACGCATGAAGATCCAGGGCTTGATCTTCGATCTCGGTCACACCTTGATCGAGCTTCCGGAAGAGCCCGAAGCGTTACGTCAGGAAATGTTCGCGGCTGCCCTGAAGGCGCTGCGTTCTCATGGGATCCCGGTAGAAGAAGCCGCCTTGGTTGCTGCGGTGGAGCACTGGATGAGCCTTCGTTATGGACGCTGGAAGGAGGATTGGCGGGAATATCCGCTGGTGGAGACCTTCGCCCTCGCCCTGGGCGAGCTGGGCTACAAGGAGCTGTCCAGGGAAGTGGTTCGGGAGGTCGTTCGGGCCTTTCTAACTCCCCAGGAGGCGCGCTGGCGGCCTTTCCCGGATACATTCACGACGCTGGAGGAACTTCACCGCCGGAACTATCGTCTGGCGCTCCTGACCAACTCGGGCGATGCTGATCACTCCTGGCGATTGATCGATCGGTTTGGGTTGCGTCGCTACTTTGATCCCATTGTGATCTCCGCCGTTGTCGGATGGCGGAAACCGCATCCGGCTCTTTTCTTAGGGATCGCGGAGGCCTGGAGGCTTCCTCCACAAGCCATTGTGGTGGTTGGGGATCTTCTCGAGGCCGATATCCAGGGGGCCCATCTGGCTGGGATGCGTGGGATCTGGGCGGCGATGGGGGCCGAGCCTATGTCCTCACCCAATCACGCTCGACCGGATGCCGTCGTCCATTCTCTGGGCGAGATCCTGGCCGTCCTGAGCCAGTGGGAGAATGGAGGGTAGGAATCCGCTCCGCCCGGAGTCTCTCCCGATCGGGTGCAGTTGAGCAACCCAGGGACGTCCACTTCACTGAAAGATCTTCAGGAGGCATTCGAGAGGATGGGGCGGGGGTTCAAGATCTTCCTGGAGGCGATTAAATTCGAGCACACCGTTTTCGCGTTGCCGTTCGCCTATATCGGTATGCTCCTGGCTGCCGGCGGCTGGCCGCGCTGGGATCAGGTCCTCTGGATCACGGTGGCCACGGTGGCCGCTCGCACCCTGGCGATGAGCATGAACCGTCTGGCGGATCGGGAATACGACGCCCGGAATCCCCGCACAGCGAACCGGCCATTGCCTCGCGGCCTCCTTCGGCCGGAGACCCTGAAATGGGCGGTGGGGATCTCGGGCGTGGTGCTGGTGGTGGCCGCATGGGCATTGAATCCCCTGTGCGTCGCGCTCCTTCCCGTAGCCATGTTGTTCCTGATCGGTTATCACTATACCAAGCGCTTCACATGGCTCAGCCACTGGATCCTGGGGTTCACCGATGGTCTGGCGCCCATGGGAGCGTGGATCGCCCTTCGGGGATCCTTCTGGAAGCCGGAAGATTTGCCGGCCTGGATCTTGATCGCTGTAGTGACCATGTGGATCGCCGGCTTTGATCTGATCTATGCCTGTCAGGATGTAGATTTCGACCGTCGGGAAGGGCTTTACAGCGTCCCGGCCCGCTTCGGGATAGCGCCGGCGTTGGCGGTGGCGCGCCTGAACCATCTGGGGATGCTGATCCTGCTGGCTGCCCTGGGGATCATGCTTCAGCTGGGATGGCCTTACTGGTTGGGAATGGGGCTGGTCGGCGCTCTCCTGGTTTATGAACATCGCCTGGTTTCACCAAACGATCTCTCTCGAGTGGATGTGGCGTTCTTTAACGTGAACGCCTATATCAGCGTCCTTCTGTTCGCTGCAGCCTGGGGCGGATTGGCCTGGGGACGTTGAGAGGAGGAAGCTTTTTGCAAGCGCGTGCTATGGGCATGCCTTTGGGGAACGAGTCGATGAAACTCCCCTCCATGGCCCTTTGGGGCATGAGGGGAAATGTTGAGGCCTAGGGCGGTCGCTCCAGCCCTCGATACCTCACATTCTGGGGTTTGGGATGCGGGGCTAGGGGCCGAAGGCCTCCAGCTCTATGGCTGGAAAGCCAGCCCGCCGATCAGGAGAGCTGTGCCAGCGATCGCCAGGAGGATGGAGATGGCGATCAGGCGATCCCCCCATCGACGTCGCTGTTCGAAGCGCGTGTGAAAGCGACGGCCAGATTCCTGATCCTCCTCCCGCGCTGAAGGATGGCCCTGCCGGCGATGCCACCACGCGCGGGCACAGAACACATACTCCCCCACTTCGTGGGCTTGGATCGGTGAGCGGGGATCGAAGCTCATCCGCTCTTTGCTCCAAGCTCGATTGACGAGGCTCCTGGCTCCGACTATACTCGTAATGCCGGCTTTGCGGGAAGCCCTTTCAGGTTCCCGTAATCGGATCCCTCTGCCCAGAAAGGAGGAGAGGCCATGTGTCGGAAGGGGTTCGTTTCCATATGGGTTTTACTTGCCCTGGCACTAGCCGCCTGTGCGCCTGGGGCCACTCCAACGCCGACGGCCACGGTTCCGCCCCCCTCACCCACCCCCCCTCCGGCTGCCACCCCCATGCCCGCCTTCCAGCCAATGAAAGTTGAGGCGCCGGATTGCAATTACGGCGGAGAGTTTAAAGCCATTGAAGCGATAGATCAATACACTGTCCGTTTCACGTTGTGTTACCCCGATCCGGCCTTCCCGTCCAAGGTGGCTTTCGCCGCCTTTGCGATCCAGGATAAAGATTACCTGGATGCCAATGGTGGCGATTCGGTGAAAATGAGCGAGAGGCCGAACGGGACAGGGCCTTATCGCGTCAAAGAGTGGATCCGGGGCGATCGCATCATCTTTGAGGCCAACCCGGATTACTGGGGCGAGAAGGCCAAGGCGAAAACGCTGATCTTCCGCTGGTCCAAGGAGGCCGCGGCGCGCCTGCTGGAGCTGCAGGCCGGGACGGTCGATGGGATCGACAATCCGAACCCCAACGACTTTGCAACGATCGAGCGGGATCCCAACCTGAAGCTTTACATCCGTCCTCCGTTGAACATCGCATACCTGGGCCTGAACAACACCAAGCCGCCGCTGGACAATGAGAAGGTCCGTCAGGCGATCGCGATGGCCATCGATCGGGAGCGTCTGGTCAAAAACTTCTACCCGGCGGGCTCCATGGTAGCGGAACAGTTCGTGCCGCCCGCCCTCAAGCCGGGCTACACCGAAGGCCTGAAGTGGTATGACTATAACCCGGAGGAGGCGAAGCGACTCCTGGCCGAGGCCGGCTACCCCAACGGTTTCGATATCACCCTCTCTTACCGGGACGTGGTGCGCGGTTACCTGCCGGAGCCAGGCAAGGTCGCCCAGGACCTCCAGGCCCAGCTCGCCGAGGTTGGCATCCGGGTCGAGATCAAGGTGATGGAGTCTGGAGCCTTCCTGGACTCGGTGGCAGCGGGCAATGAGCCGATGTATCTCCTGGGCTGGCTGGCCGACTACCCGGACGCCACCAACTTCTATGATTATCACTTCGCCAACGAGGCCAATAAGCAGTTCGGCAACCTCTTCCCGGATCTGGTGCAGGAGATCCGGGCGGCGGCCAAGCTGAGCGATCCCGCTGAGCGGCAGAAGCACTACGACAAGGTGAACGAGCTGATCAAGCGACACGTGCCGATGATCCCTCTGGCCCATGGGGTCTCGGCGGCCGCCTTCAAAGCCAGCGTGAAGGGCGCCCACGCCAGCCCGCTGAACAACGAGGCCTTCTGGGTGATGGACCCCGGTAAGGACGAGCTGGTGTGGATGCAGAACGCGGAGCCCATTGCCCTGTGGTGCGCCGACGAGACCGACGGTGAGACCTTCCGGGCTTGCCAGCAGGTCTATGAGCCTTTGCTGACCTATAAGGTCGGCGGCGTCGAGGTCGAGCCAGCCCTCGCAGAACGCTACGAGGCCAACGCGGATCTCACCGTGTGGACTTTCTATCTCCGCCGGGGCGTCAAGTTCCACAACGGCGCGGAGCTGGATGCTAACGACGTGGTGGCGACCTTCAAGGCCCAGTGGGACGCTAAGGACCCCAACCATAAGGGCCGCACGGGGACCTTTGAATACTTCAGCGCCTTCTTCGGGGCCTTCCTGAACGCACAGCAGTAAGCCCCCTGGCCGCTTGAGCGATCCGGACCCTAAGATATCACAAGGGGTGAGACCTCTTAAGGTCTCACCCCTTGCGATTCGCAGCCCAGGCGATCCCGTTTAGCGCATGCCCCTGAGAGGAGGGGCTCATCCCTCAATGAAGGATCCTGGGCAAATCATATCGATCGATCAGCCACTTCCTGGGGGAGCGATCACCACAGGAACCTCGCAGATCGCCGCCTCTCGCGCCGCGATGTCCACCACCACCACGCGAAGCCGATAGCGGCCCGGCTGGGGGAAGAAGGGACGAGGATCGAAGGTCCAAAGTCGTCCCTCGATCACCGGTTGCCGCACGATATCCCCCAGGGTGACCCATTGGCCTCCCGTGTAGGGCCCATGGATTTCCACTTTATAGAACTGAAAAGCGGAATGGGTGGCCGTGCCGATCAAGGTGATGGGTTGGGAGATCACCTGGCCTGGGGATGGAAACTCGATCTGTGCGTTCGGATCCGGGCAGCGTGCCCGGAGCGGAGTGGGGGTCGCTGTGGGTGAAGGGGAAGGAGAAGGGATCGGCGATGGCGAAGGCGGAGGCAGGGGCGATGGGGAAGGGATGGGAAGAAATCCAGAGGAGGGCGAAATCCGGGGGGTTGGCGAGCGAAGCCCGGGAACTGTGGGCGAGGGAACCCGTGCTGGCGTCGGGAGGGGAGAGGGCTCCGAAAGGGGACTGAGAACCCCTGATCCCACAAGAAGCCAGAGGCCCAGACCGAGGACGAGCAGGAATGCGGCCCGGGTCAGTCCACTGAGCAGATCCATAGCGGCCATCTCCCGCTCCACGCGGAAAAAGGCTCGGATGAGCCGGCGATAGGCCCGCCAGGCCTGCCCCAGGGTGATCAGCAGCAGTAGGCCGATGCCCCCATAGAGCACCGGAGCTAAAGATTTCAGCAAAGTCCATAGGTTTTCCATCCACACCCTTCTCCCCGTGGGTCCAAAACCCATCGAGAAGCACGTTTTCCCCTCAAATCCTCTGCAGCACGCCCCGGATGATCGTCGTGAGCCGGGGGACCAGAACCCGGCCTGCTTGGAGGACCTCCTCATGGGTCGGCGGCTCAAATGCATCTGGGTTCAGAACATTCGAGATCCCGGATAAGGCGAGAACCCGCATTCCGCCATGGCAGGCCACGATCACCTCCGGGACGGTGGACATTCCGACCGCATCCGCTCCGATCAGACGCAGGAATCGCACCTCCGCGGGCGTCTCGAAGCTGGGTCCGCCCAGCATCACATAGACTCCCTCATGGGTCGGGATGCCTTCTGCCTCAGCGACCTCCCGCGCCAGCGCCCGGAGCTCCGGGTCGTAAGCCCGGGAAAGATCGGGAAACCGGGGACCCCAATCCGCCTCGTTCGGCCCTCGGAGGGGGTTGGCCCCGGCCATCCCGAAGAGGCCGATGTGGTCGCGGAGGATCATCACATCCCCAGGTCGGAACCCCGGGTTCAGCCCTCCCGCAGCGTTGGTCAGGATCAGGATCCGAACGCCCAGAAGCTGCATCACCCGGATGGGAAAGGTCGTTCGCTGCACCGAATAGCCTTCATAGAAATGAGCGCGTCCTTGAAGCACCATCACCGGGTGCCCTTCCAGCCGCCCGATGATCACCCGGCCAGGATGCCCTTCGACGGTGGCGGCTGGGAAACCGGGGATCTCCGTGAAGGCCAGCGTGATCGATGCCTCGACCACATCGGCCAGCGGGGCCAGTCCGGAGCCCAGCACCAGCCCAATCCGCGGCGGGAACGAGATCCGTTCCCGGATCCACGCGGCAGCGGCTTCATATTCAGCTCGGGGGATCATTTCATGGACATGCATGGCGTTCTCCAAACGAGCATCGATCTTGCCCTTGTCATGCTTCCTGGCGCTTCAACAAAGCCTGCCTCTTCTCCTCGAACTCCTGATCGCTCAACAGGCCGCTACGACGCAACGCCTCCAGCTGTGCCAGCAAGCTCTCGATTTCGCCACCCCCTGGGCTCTCCAACCCTGGCCGTTCCCCCAGCATCGCTTTCTGATCCAGCATGACTTGCTTGAAACGCAGGGGATCGGCGATCCGATTCAGGCGGTTCACCCCGATCTCGCTCCCTGTGAGGATCTCGATATCCCCATAGTTGAACAGGCGTCCCCACAGGGATTGCCGCAGAACCACATCGTTGACCTTTTCGAGGGAGGAATCGAAAACATTCTTGTTCAGGATCCCCTCCACCTGAACCACCCGCCGTGTGGTCACCATATACACCTCGTTCCACCAGCGAAGCAAAGAACGGAGTAGAAATGCCAGCGGGATCATCGCTAAGGCCAGGCCCGCGATCACCAAGGGGAGTGTGAAGGGGGGAAAGAGGATGCCGCTGGCAATGGTCAGGCCGATCAGAACGCCAGCAGGGATCCCATAACCCAGCGCCGGGCGAAGGAGGACCAGGGGGTGCTGTCGGGTCTGGAAAAGGACACGCTCGTTCTCGCCCAATAACTGTTCGATGTAGCCCATGAGAACCCCCGCATTGGGTGTTGAGTAAAAGACCATTATTCCTCTGGTAGGGATGCTTTGTGCCGACGCTGGTGAGAGGGGATGGCTTCCATGATCCGGAAGACCAGTTCATAGCGGCCCATGGGCGGCATTACATAAAGCCCCTGGGCGAATTCCGCGAGCTCCGCCACCACCTCCTGAGCGATGCGAATCCCTTCCACGCGTGCTCGCTCCTCGCCGGCCCGCCGGAGGCGCTCGCGAACCGCTTCCGGGACCTGGATGCCCGGCACCTCATTGTGCAAGAACTCGGCATGACGGAGGCTCATGAGGGGGAGCACCCCAGCCAGGATCGGGATCGGGATGGGGCCTTCCCATTCCTCATAGCGCCGGAGGAAAGCCTTCAGAGTGGCCGGCTCGTAAACCGGCTGGGTCATGATGAAATCCGCTCCGGCGCGGATCTTCCGGCGCAGTGCCTTCATCTCACGCGCTGGATCCGGTGCGTTGAAGTTCAGGGCAACGCCCACAAAGAACGCGGTCGGCCGGCCGATGGACTCCCCTGCATGATCCAGGCCCGCGTTAAACCGCTCTTTGATCAACTGAACCAGACCCGACGGCACGATATCCATGGCATCGGTGGCCTCCGGGTAATCTCCCTGAGCGGGAGGATCCCCCATGACGACGAACAGGTTGCGCACCCCCAGGGCGTGGATGGCTAGGAGGTCCGACTGGATGCGTAGAAGGTTGCGCCCCCGGGTCGGGAAGTGGAGGATGGTTTCCATGCCGACGTGGTTCTGGACCAGGAAAGCCAGGGCCCACGGGCTCATCCTTAGCCGGGCCATCGGGCTATCGGCGATGTTTAGAGCGTCCACCCCGCCGGCTTTCAGCGAACGCGCCACCTCCAGCAGGGCGCTGGCATCATGGCCCCGCGGAGGATCCACCTCCACGCTCACCACAAAGAGGCCGGCCCGCAGGCGACGGGCCAGGTCGGTGGGTTCAGGTTCGGCAGGGAGGGGAGGAGAAACCCCGCGAAAGATCGGACGGCGGCCCTCGGCAGGAGGTTCCGCCCGTGCCTTCAGCGCTCGACGCATCGCGGCAATGTGTTCCGGGGTTGTTCCACAGCATCCTCCAAGGATCCGCACGCCGAGGGCAAGAAAACGCTGCGCATATTCGGCGAAGTAATCCGGCGTGGCCGGATAGCGAAGGCGCCCGGCGGCGATCTCAGGCCAGCCCGCGTTCGGCATAACCGCCAAGTAAGGTGGGGGGCCGCCCGCCTCCCCTACCCGGGAGGCCATCCGGCGAATCACCGGAAGCAGTTTGGCGGGCCCCACCGAACAATTCGCTCCGATGATAGGAACCCCCAGTTCCAGAAGGGTCTCGACGACCTCCTCGGGGGTGTGGCCCATCAGGGTGTGGCCATCCTGGGCAAAGGTCATCTCAGCGATGATCGGCAGGTGAGGGGCTGTCTCCTGGGCGGCACGGACGGCCTCCAGGATCTCCGGAAGAGACGAAAAGGTTTCCAGGATCAGGGCATCCACGCCCGCCTCCACCAGCGCGGCGATCTGCTCCCGGAAAGCTTCGCGGGCTTCCACCGCCTTCACCCGACCCAGAGGGGCGAGGGGCACCCCCAGCGGCCCAACGGAGCCGGCGATCCACACGGGGCGATCCGCCTCCAGGGCAGCCTGCCGCGCCAGCGCAACCCCTGCGCGGTTCAACGACACCACCTGATCTTCCAATCCGTGTTCGGCTAGGCGATAGCGATTCGCCCCAAAGGTGTTGGTCTCCAGCAACTCGGCCCCTGCTTGCAGGTAGGCGCGATGGATCTCCAGGACGACTTCGGGAGCCTCCACGTTCAGTGCTTCATAGCAGCGATCCAGCGAGAAGCCTCGCGCGTAAAGCATAGTGCCCATGGCTCCATCGGCCAGCAACGGGCCCTGGGCCAAGCGCTCGAGGAGGGTCGGTTTTGTCATCGCGGTTGGCTCCTCCGACGATAAAGAAATCCTCGCCTCATGTTCAGAATACGTGCCGCGGACTG
>NZ_JANWXB010000067.1 GCF_025055495.1 Thermoflexus sp.
CGTGGGCGTAGGGGCTGAGCACCAAGCGGGCATGGAGCAGATCCGGCAACCGGAGGTCCGCACCGAACTTCAGCTGCCCAGTGACTTTCAGACGTCCATCTCGCATCGGGATCCGCTGGCCGATGGTCATCCTTGCACCCCCCAGGGATCAAAGTTTCCATGGATGAAGCTATGCCGTCGAGAGCCGCGGTAGGAATGGAATGACTCCCCTGGATCCCCCTCCCTGCGCTTTAATCATACTGGATGCGCCCTTCCCGGACGACGATCCGCCCTCGCTTCACCACGGTGTGCACCAGATTCACCCCATACCGATAGGCCAGATGCCGATAATCAGGCGCATCCAAGAGCACCAGGTCCGCCTGCTTGCCGGGCTCCAGGCTCCCGATCTCGTGACCCAGTCCGATGGCGCAGGCGGCGTTGAGGGTCGCCGCCGTAAGGGCCTCCGCCGGCGTGAGCTTCATATACCGGGTCGCCAGGGCGATCATCATCGGCATCGATTCACACCACGAGGTCCCCGGGTTGAGATCCGTGGCGATGGCCAAGGCGCCCCCGGCATCGATCAACGATCGTCCCCGCCCATAGTGTCCGGTCGCCAACCCGAAGGGCGTGCCCGGAAGCATCACGCCGATCGTCTCCGAACGGGCAAGGAGCTCCAGATGTTCCGGCGGCGTGCTTACCAGGTGATCCACGCTGATCGCCCTTAGCTGCACCGCCAGAGGCGTTGCGCCCAGCGCCGGCTCGAACTCATCGGCATGCACCTTCAGGCCAAAGCCCAGGGCCTTCGCCGCCTCCAGGATCCGACGGGTTTGATCCAGATCGAAGGCCCCCCGCTCACAGAACACATCGCAGAACCAGGCCGCCCGGCCATTTGCCCATGGAGGAGACCATGGACCGTCGACCGGATACCGTTGTGCCGCGACCTCCGGCAGCATCTCCTCGATCAGCCGTTCGACATAGGCCTCAGGATCCTCCTGGTATTCCTCCGGGACAGCGTGAGCGCCCATGAAGGTCGGCACCAGATCCATGGGGTGAGCGCCGTTCAGGCGGTGGAGGACCTCCAGCAGGCGGCGTTCCGTTTCCCATTCCAGGCCGTATCCGGTCTTCGCTTCCGCCGTGGTCGTGCCGTGCAACAACATTCGATCCAGGCGGGAACGGGTCTCGACCATCAATTGCTCGGCGGAAGCCGCGCGGGTCGCTCGCACGGTGGAGAGGATTCCCCCTCCGGCCTGGAGGATCTCCAGATACGTGGCCCCTTTCAGGCGCAGCTCGAACTCCGCCACGCGATCGCCGGCCCAGATCAAATGGGTATGAGGATCCACGAAGCCGGGGATCACCGTCTGATGCCGGGCCTCCACGATCTCCGCAGCCTCCTCGATCTGCGCCTCGACCTCGGAGGTGGGGCCGATGGCGACAACCCGTCCCTCCCGGATAGCGACAGCGCCCCCGGAGATCAGCCGGAGGAATCCCATGGCGCCTCCTCGCGCCGGCCCGGGGCCCGTGGGGGTGGCGATCTGCGCCGCGTTGCGGATCAGCAGGTCGACTTTCATACCCTTCATCGGGAATCCTACCTTCCTTTCACGATGATGGCCTGAACGGGGAGGGTGGAAAGAGATGGGGAGCGCTCATCCCCTGCGCTCCCCATCTGTGGAAGAAAGCCTTCTCGATTGCACCGGTAGAAGGGCAAAGGGATTATGCCAGGATGAAAGATGTACCAGGATGGCTGAGCGCTTCATTCCTCGACGAGATCCTCGGGCTCCCCGTAGAGCTCCCATCCCATCCGCTGGGCCGCTTCCTTCACCCCGGATTCAAACCACGGCGTCACCAGGATGCGCCGCTTCACCGGCTGTCCCACCCGGCGCTCGTAGAACCTCACCTTCCGTTCGAGGGTCGCCAACGCCTCGAGGGTGGCAGAGGTCTTCAACTCGATCACCATGTGAGTCCCATCCCGGATCACCACATCCAGCTCCACGAAGGCCGGATAGCCGAAGACCTCGCCTTGCTCATCGAAGGCCTGCCATCGCTCCACCTGGAATCCGACGTGATGGAGAATAGCGAGCATCCCTGCTCGCCAGGCCGCCTCGCTCCGCATTCCCCAGCGGGCGCCGAAGGCGTTCAGACGGCGGAGGATACGCCCCTCCATCCGCTCCAGCCGCTCCTCCAGGCGCTGCTGAGCCTCCACCAGGGCCGCCACGGTTTTCGCCAGCTCCTTCAATTCCTCCTCGGTGCGCCGCTGAGCCTCCGCCAGCTGCTCCACTCGCTCCTCCAGGCGCCGCTGAGCCTCCGCCAGCCGCTCCAGCCGCTCCTCGGTGCGCCGCTGTGCCTCCGCCAGCTGCTCCAGCCGCTCCTCCGTGCGCCGCTGGGCCTCCGCCAGCTGCTCCACCCGCTCCTCTGTGCGCCGCTGGGCCTCCGCCAGCTGCTCCAGCCGCTCTTCCGTGCGCCGCTGGGCCTCCGCCAGCTGCTCCACCCGCTCCTCCGTGCGCCGCTGGGCCTCCGCCAGGGCACCCAACGCCTCCTCCAGCCGCCCCAACCGTTCGTCTGTCCGCCGTTGCGCCTCCGCCAGCATTTGAAAGCGGGCTTCGGTTTCCCGGCGGAAGGCCTCGAAGATCTCATCCCGGAAAGCCCGAAACTCCGCCGGAAGCCGCAACAACTCCTCCGTCAGGATCAGCGCTCGTAGCTGTTCTCGCCATTCCTGATGTTCCCGCAACA
>NZ_JANWXB010000133.1 GCF_025055495.1 Thermoflexus sp.
GCGAACCCCTCGATGGCTGGAAAGGGTTTGATTACCTCTCCCTCTACTATCCCCAACCCCTGCCCACCCTTGGGCCTCGTGCTTTGTCCGGTGATGAACCGGAGATTGGGGGAACTGAAGCCAGTTCGGAAGGGAATGGCCCCTCCCCCCGTTTCTCCCCCCTCCCCACCGCCCAGAGGGCCGTGGGGAGGGGGGAGGAAAAATCGTTGGGGGGGGTCGGAGGGCGGAAGGCCCCCCGCACCGCCCACCTGACCCTGGGCGAAGCAAACGGCGTAACAGTTATGGCTACTGAAAGTTTGAGCGGAGTTCCAGAGATCGGGTCGAGCGAGGAAAGCGCCCGATCCCACTATGGATGAGGGGATTCCATCCTGGAGCAGGTGGCCTGATAAATCGCTTTTATAAGCTGGGGAAGCAGGGCCTCCAGATCCTGGGAAGTATCCACCTCGAGATAGGGCCGCCCGATGGGCTCCATATAGCGCCGCATCCGTTCGTAAACCGGCCAGGTGGCCTCGCTGGCATCCTCAGGATGAGGCTGGCGGCTGCGTCCCTCCAGGCGATCCCGCACCACCTCAGGTGGGGCGGTGACGAAGAGAATCACCAGAGGGATCCGAAGACGGTCTGCAATCTGGTAGATCAGGGCGCGGTGGGCTTCGATCAGGTTTGTGGCATCGAAGATCACCGAGGAGCCCTGGCGTAGAAGTTGCTCAATGAGCGTCCGGCACACCTGATGGACACGCCGGCTTTCGTTCAGCGTATGCCGGGGCCATTTGAACAGGATCCGTCGCACCCGATCGGACTCCACAATGGGGGCTGGGAGCAAGGTAGCCAGCCGGCGGGCCAGGGTGGATTTCCCGGTCCCGGGCAGGCCCACCATCAGGATCAACCGGGGATGAGGGGTGGGGGTAGGGCGGATCCCCAGCGCCTGGGCCGCCCGCCTGGCCAGCGCCTCCGCTTCCCCTCGGGACAGGGGGTAAGGGGAGGGACCCCCCAGGTTTCCGTCCCGCCGCGGCGCGCGCTCCAGGCTTTCTTCATGTCCCTTGCCCGGTTCCGAAATGGTCCGCTCTTCCATCCCCATCGAACTCCGCCCTCGGTCGCGCTCTATTCGGGATGGCGATGAGCCTGCGGTGGGGAGATCCGGATCCGCTGCTCAGGCAATTTGTCAGAAGCGTTCAATCGAATTATACCGGAATCACTGCGCGGGTGGATGGGGATACAGGCGGGAAGCGGGAGAAAAAACGAGTTGTTGGGCGGGCGGGCCGCCTTCGGCAGCTTGCCGACCCAAAACGCTTGGTCAACCGTAGATTGGACCTGTCAAAGGCTCGAAAGGAGCAGGTTCCTTTTTTCGCGGGCAAGGACAAGGGCAGCACGCCATGCGCATGAAATCCCAAAGGGAAAACGATGGGGCGGGCCAAAAGCCTGAGCTGGCGAACAGTTACCATCCTGACGCGGAGGCGGGCAGCGTGCGCAACCCGGAGAAACCACCGGTTCCCCCTTATCTGGTCCTGTTCATCGGCCTCCTGGCCGTTTCCATGTCTTCGATTTTCATTCGTTTCGCCCAACGGGAAGCTTCCTCCCTGGTCATCGCCGCCTATCGCCTGACCCTGGCCACTTTGCTGATCCTCCCGGTGGCCTTCCTGCGTTATCGCCAGGAGCTGGCGCAGGTGAGCCGTCGAGATCTGTTCTGGATGGCGCTGTCGGGGGTCTTTTTGGCCTTCCATTTTGTGACCTGGATCACCTCGCTGGAATACACCACGGTGGCCAGTTCGGTCGTGTTGGTCTCTCTCTCGCCGGTTTTCGTCGCCATCGCGGCGCCGGTTTTCCTGCGAGAAGCCATCACTTCCCGGGTGATCCTGGGGATCCTCATCGCCCTGGTAGGAAGCGCGGTGGTGGGTTTCAGCGACGCGTGTTCGTGGCCGCCGTTGCGCTGCACGCTGGAGGGGGGCGGTCGTCTCCCCATGGTCGGCAACCTCCTGGCCCTCATTGGGGCGATCATGGTGGCGGGCTATTTCATGATCGGCCGTCGGGTGCGCAGCCGGTTCTCCCTGCCGGTCTATATCAGCTTCGTCTACGGGTCCGCCGCGCTGGTCTGCCTGCTGATCGTGGCCGGATCCAGGCTTCCGATCCTTGGCTATCCGCCTCAGATTTATCTCTGGATGACCCTGGTGGCGATCTTTCCGCAGCTGATCGGGCACTCCTCCTTCAACTGGGCCCTGCGCTACCTGCCCACCGCGGTGGTCACCGTGACCACCCTGGGGGAGCCCATCGGCTCGACGATCCTGGCCTATGTGATCCTGCAAGAGGTGCCCACGTGGATCAAGATCCTGGGGGGCGGCCTGATCCTCACCGGGATCGCCATTGTGTCCCAGGAGAGGGGGGAATGAGCATTCGCCCTACAGAGGAGGACGGTAAACCGATCCGGAGGAACCCTCCATGCCGATCCATCCGCCGGAACCGTTTCGGATCAAGGTGGTGGAGCCGTTGCGACAACTCTCACGGGAGGAACGGCGCCAGCGCCTCCAGGAGGCAGGCTACAACCCCTTCCGCCTGCGGGCGGAGGATGTGTTCATCGATCTGCTCACAGATTCCGGGACGGGGGCGATGAGCGATCGCCAGTGGGCAGCGATGATGCAGGGTGATGAATCCTACGCCGGCGCCCGGAGTTTCTATCGGTTCCAGGAGGCGATTCGGGAAATCACCGGCTACCCTTACGTGGTGCCCGTGCATCAGGGCCGCGCCGCGGAGCACATCTTCTTCGCGGTCGCTGTGCGGCCCGGCCAGCGGGTCCCCAGCAACAATCACTTTGACACCACCCGGGCGAACCTCTTGGCCCGGCCCGCTGAGCCGGTCGATCTGGTCATCGACGAAGCTTATGATCCCACGCTGGAACATCCTTTCAAAGGGAACATGGATCCGGCGAAGCTGGAGGCATTCTTCGAACAGATCGGACCCGAAAACATCCCCTTCGTGATGCTGACGCTGACCAACAACACGGTGGGCGGGCAGCCAGTCTCCATGGAGAACGTGCGCACGGTGGCGGCGATCGCTCACCGGTATGGGAAGAGGCTTTACCTGGATGTGGCCCGGTATGCGGAGAACGTCTACTTCATCAAGCTGCGCGAGCCGGGCTACGCCGATCGATCGGTGAAGGAGATCGCCCGGGAGCTCTTCGGATACGCGGATGGATGTCTGATGAGCGCCAAGAAGGACGGGCTGGCGAACATCGGTGGGTTCATTGCCCTCAAGGATCCTGAGCTCTACGAGGCCCTGTGCGCGCAGCTGGTGCTCCGGGAAGGATTCCCCACCTATGGAGGACTGGCAGGGCGGGACCTGGAGGCCATCGCGGTGGGGTTGCAGGAGGCGCTGGAGGAGGATTACCTGGCCTACCGGATCGCCCAGGTGCGCTATCTGGCCGAATCCCTCCAGCAGGCCGGGATCCCGATTGTGGTGCCTCCCGGGGGGCACGCCGTGTATTTAGACGCCGGCCGGTTTCTCCCCCACATCCCCCAATCCGAATACCCGGGCCATGCCCTGGCGGTTCACCTGTATCTGGAGGGAGGAGTTCGGGGGGCGGAGATCGGGAGCGTGATGCTGGCTCGGGAGGATCCGCAAACCGGGCAGATGATGTATCCCCCTCTGGAACTGGTGCGGCTGGCGATCCCCCGGCGGGTTTACACCCAAAGCCATCTGGATTATGTGGCAGAGGTATGCGCTCGGGTGTATGCGCGCCGGGAGCAGATCCGGGGGTTCCGGATCGTCCGGGCGCCGAAGCTTCTGCGCCACTTCATGGCATGGTTCGAGCCCCTGGGAGAGCTCGGCTAACGAAATGCTTCAGGGGAGGCGAGGCGGGATGGGGCGGCCCCGCCCCTCTGAAGAAACTCCCTCACCGGAATGTGCAGCGCGGATTTATTCCCACCGCCAGACCTCCACCCCATCCCCGGCCTGAAGGCCGTTGAGATCCAGGGGGACCATCACCAAGCCGTCCGAGCGGGCCAAGGTGAAGATCATATTGCTTTTGCCGAACAACGGCTCCGCCCACCATGTCCCCTCCCGATGGATCAATCGCACCGGCACCCAGTCGATGCGCCCGGGGGCGGAGGGGATGTTATGGGTGAGACGGGCGGGCTGAAGGACCGGGGCAGGCGGCTCCAGGCCCTGCAGGTAGTAAAGCAGGGGGACCAGGAGCATGCGGGCGACGACGAAGGCGGAGACCGGGTTGCCCGGCAGCCCCAGGACCGGTTTCCCGCGGCAGAAGGCGACAAGCGTCGGTTTCCCAGGCCGAATCGCCAGCCCGTGGGCCAGGATCCCCGGCGGGCCCAGGCGCTCGATCACCATGGCGGTGAGATCCCGGGTGCTGACGGAGCTGCCGGCCGTGAACACCAGCACGTCCGCGGCCTCGAAGGCTTCCCGGGCCATCCCTTCCAGGATCTCCAGATGGTCCGGCGCGATCCCCCGGGGGATGGGTTCTCCGCCATGGTGGCGGATCAGACCCATCAACGAAAAGGTGTTGACATCTCGAACCTGTCCGGGCCGAGGGATCTGGTCAGGGGGAACGATCTCATCCCCGCTGCCCAGGATGGCCACCCGAGGCGCACGGACCACCGGGACCTCCACGATCCCCAGCGCGGCCAGCGCCCCCAGGTCCTGGGGGCGGAGGCGATGACCGGCTGGGAAGGCCATTGCCCCCGCGGCGATGTCCTCGCCGATCCCGATCACGTTCTCCCCCGGGGCTACCGGCCGCAGCACCTCGATGGTTTCCGCGTCCAGCCGCTGGGTCCGCTCCAGCATCACCACGGCATCCGCCCCTTCCGGAAGCATCCCACCGGTGTGAATCACGGCGGCTTCGCCGGGGCCGATGGCCAGCGCGGGGGCTTGGCCCATCAGGACTTCGCCTACCAGGCGCAGGTAAGCGGGGAGGCTTTCGGTAGCCCCGAAGGTGTCCGCCGCCCGCACGGCATAGCCATCGACGGTGCTGCGAGGGAATGCGGGAAGGGATTCCGGGGCGAAGATCGGCCGGGCCAGGGCTCGTCCCAGGGCCTGGGCCAGTGGCACGGTTTCCGGGGGCAATGGGGAAAGCTGCGCGCGCAGCTGCTTTAGGGCCTCCTCGGGTGGCAGCACGGTGAAGAATTCAGGCATCGCATGAACCTCCTCTCTGACAGGACCTGCACGTATTCGGCGGATGATCGCCCGATCTCTCGTGCTTTGACCAGTTGGGAGTT
This sequence comes from Thermoflexus sp., assembly GCF_025055495.1. GTDB lineage: Bacteria > Chloroflexota > Anaerolineae > Thermoflexales > Thermoflexaceae > Thermoflexus. Next base: position 5,217 of record NZ_JANWXB010000133.1, read on the forward strand.
ACGCCGTTCGCTTCCCCGGGAAGTCTTCTGGGGGCGAGGACCTTTGGCCCCAGCCCCGCCCCCAATCCCCCCAAATCCGAGATGGACAAAGCATTAGTGCTTTGTCCAGTTACAAACTGGGGGTTTGAGGAACCGAAGCCAGCCCGGAAGGCCATGGCCCCTCCCCTCGAAAACCCCAAAGCAATTAGTGCTCTGTTGCTTTATGTTTTGAGGGTTTAGAGGGCTGAACCGGGGGCCGAAGGCTCCCGACCTGACTCCCAAAAAGATCGTTCTTCTCCCCTCACGGCCCAAAGGGCCATAGGGAGGGGAAAGGGGCCTGCATCGCCACCTCAAGCTCAGATTGACCCCCACGCCCTTTGACGGGCTTCTTTCTCTTTTTTATAATGCCCTTCGGATCGGAAGTCCATGCCATTGCGGGATTAGTGGTTTTAGAGAATCGGAGTTCGTAGACCTCGTCATGTTTCCCTTATCCAAGGGTTTGAGGGCGGTTCCGCCCGCCCTCAAATATGCAAATTTCCCCTCTCCCCGCGCCCTGAAGGGGCCCAGGGAGAGGGATGGGCTTCACCTCTACAGAAAGCCCAGGCGGGACGCTAAACTGTCTGCTGATCCTCAGTGGGGAGGACGGACCGATGATCGATGTGAATGACCTGCGGAAGGGAACCACGTTCATCCTGGATGGTCAGATCTATGAGGTCCTGGAGTATCAGCATCACAAGCCTGGCCGGGGGAACGCCTTCATCCGCACCAAACTGCGCAACCTGCGCACTGGCGCCATCATTGATAAGACGTTTCTCTCCGGCGACCGGGTGCAGGACATCCGGGTGGAGAACCGGGAAGTCCAGTTCCTATATCGGGACGGTGACCTTTACTATATGATGGATACCCGGACCTATGAGCAGATCCCGGTCCCGGTGGAGCGTTTGGGGGAGGCCGTGAACTTCCTGAAGGAGGGGATCACGCTGATCCTGCGGGAGTATGAGGGCGAGCCCCTGGGGGTGGAGCTGCCGGTGACCGTTGACTTGCAGGTGGTGGAGGCCGAGCCGGGGGTGAAGGGGGATACGGCTTCCGGAGCGGATAAGTGGGTGGTAGTGGAAACCGGTTATCGGGTCCGGGTTCCTCTCTTCGTCAACACGGGGGACATCATCCGGGTGGATACGCGGACCGGGGAATATGTGACCCGGGTGGGTTGATGGAAGGCACACCTGACTTTTCAGCGAGGAGGCTTGGATGCAGCCACGTCGTGTGGTGATCACCGGCATGGGGGCCATCACTCCACTCGGCCTCGATGTGCCCACCACCTGGGCGAACGCTATCGCCGGGCGCTCCGGGGTAGGCCCCATTACCCTCTTCGATGCTTCCTCCCTGAACGTTCGCATTGCTGCCGAGGTGAAAGGGTTCGATCCGCTGAATTACATGGACGCCCGGGAGGCGCGGCGGCGGGATCGCTTCGAGCAGTTCGCCGTCGCCGCTACTCGGGAGGCGGTGCGCCAGGCGAACCTCCATATCACGGATTCCATCGCCGACGAGGTGGGGGTGATCATCGGCTCCGCCATCGGCGGCGCTCAGACCTTCGCAGAGGGGGTGGAAACAGCGCTCCACAAGAGCCCCCGCCTGCTCCATCCCTTCGTGATCCCCATGGTGATCACGGATGGGGCTTCTGCGCAGATCGCTATCGAGCTGGGCGCCCGGGGCCCGAACTTCGCCACGGTCTCCGCCTGTGCGGCGGGGGCCGATGCGATCGGCATCGCCTACGAGCTGATCCGCAGCGGGGATTGCCGGGTGTGCATCGCGGGGGGTGCCGAGGCCAGCATCACTTTCGTCGGCATTGCGGCCTTCGATCGCATCGGGGCGATGTCCCGGCGGAACGACGACCCGGCGGGCGCCTGCCGGCCGTTCGATAAGGATCGGGACGGCACCGTGATGGGAGAAGGAGCGGCGATCATGGTGCTGGAGGATCTGGAGTTCGCCCTGGCCCGCGGGGCCGAGCCCCTGGCGGAGATCATCGGCTACGGGGCGACCTCCGACGCCTATCATCCCATCGCCCCGGATGAAAATGGGGCAGGAGCGGCGCGGGCGATGGCCAAGGCCCTCCGCAAGGCCGGGATCCGCCCGGAGGAGGTGGACTACATCAACGCCCACGGGACCGGGACCCCGCTCAACGATAAGACGGAGACGATGGCCATCAAAACGGTGTTCGGCGAGCGAGCGTATGAGATCCCCGTCAGCGCCACCAAATCGATGACCGGCCACATGATTGGGGCCACCGGTGCGCTGGAGGCCATCTTCTGCGTGATGGCCATCCGCGAGGGGATCCTCCCGCCCACGATCAACCTGCGAAGCCCGGATCCGGAATGTGATCTCGACTACGTGCCGAACGTCGCCCGGCGGAAGGACGTTCGCATCGCGGTGACCAACGCCTTCGGCTTCGGCGGCCACAACAGCGTGCTGGTGATCCGGCGCTGGGAGGGGGGCTAATCCCCTCTCATCTTCGGGCGTTTGGGAGTGGGGCTGAACTCCACGAAGAATCGCAGAAGTTGCGCCGTTCGCTTTCTTCTAAGGGCTTTGGGGGGAGCCGGGGGGGCGGGTGGGCCCCGGCCCCCCCCC
>NZ_JANWXB010000143.1 GCF_025055495.1 Thermoflexus sp.
AATTTTTCATTCTTTATCAATGGGGGGGGGTGCTATCTTGGGGTTTGGGGTTGTGTCAGCGCTCTCCCAAAAAAAAAAAATTGGGGGGGTGTAACCACCTATATCCACCCCCGCGCCTTTTCCAACCGAACAGAGCGTGGGCTCGGGCGACGAGTTCTCCGCGTCACGTGTAAGCCCTCGGCCGTTAGTACCGCTCAGCTTCACCCGTTACCGGGCTTCCACCTGCGGCCTATCAAACCGGTGGTCTCCCGGCGGCCTTACCCGGTCGAAGCCGGTGGGGGGCCTCATCTTGGGGTGGGCTTCCCGCTTAGATGCTTTCAGCGGTTATCCCGTCCGGACGTTGGCTACCCGGCGATGCCGCTGGCGCGACAACCGGCACACCAGAGGTCCGTCCACCCCGGTCCTCTCGTACTAGGGGCAGCACCCCTCAAGCCCCCAACGCCCACAGCGGATAGAGACCGACCTGTCTCACGACGGTCTGAACCCAGCTCACGTACCGCTTTAACGGGCGAACAGCCCGACCCTTGGGACCTTGTCCAGCCCCAGGATGCGATGCACGTCTCCCCACCGTTTCCGGTGGCGTAGACTATATCATCACCCTGACCATCGCCCATCAGGGGTCCGGCGTTTGATAGCCGCCATAGATTAGAGGCCTCTTGCGAGACCTCCGGACCAGCCATCTCGGGCTCAAGGCCCTCAGTCGTTACGGGGTCAGAGGAGCTTGTATCCCATTTCTGGGGGTATATGTTGACGGATCAGGTCGCAGAACCGCGGCGCCTCTTTTGCGGGGATGTATATTACCCACTGGTTTCCTGAGACACGGTGAGGGCGGGCTTCGATGCCGAAGTTACCCTCCAGGGCTTCGATCAGCCGCTCTACCTCCTCGAAGCCGAATGCTTGGGTGTTAAGGCGCAGAGCTCTGCAGTCCCTGCGGCGATGTCCGTCATCCATATACCACACTGCCAGAGCCAGCGGGCTGCTAAGCAGGCGGCGAATATCATGGGGCACACCTTTACAGCCGTTGACGTAGAACCGCTCTGCATACCAACCCAGCTCAGGGATGCTACGCGTGTCGAAGCGGACGTGCCCATAGTAACGCCGGGTTCGTTGATCCCAGACGAGGATTTGTCGCGGCGGGTTGGCGACGATAGGGAGGAGCATTTTGTATTTCCATCTTACGTATTCCACGTCCTCGATCCGGTGATCAATCCGCAGGCGCCACCATCGGCCGTTTTGCTCTAAACACGCGTCCCCCAGCAGGGTGCCAACAACAACTGCGTGGAGAGGCTCTGGCAGCATTTCCGCTCCTCGACTTCCCACGGGATTACCCTCGAGCCCAGGGCAATTGCCTCTGGTCGTTAGGGCTTCCCCGTTATAAGCCGGATGTGACCTGCAGGGTTACCCCTGCAGGGGCCCAGCGCTTGAGCCGACATCGAGGTGCCGAGCGAGGCCGTCGATGTGAACTCTTGGGCCTCACCAGCCTGTTATCCCCGGGGTAGCTTTTATCCGTTGATCCACGGCCCTTCCACACGGAACCGTGGGGTCACTAGGCCCGGCTTTCGCCCCTGCTCGGCCTGTCAGCCTCGCAGTCAAGCCCCCTTATGCCCTTGCACTCGACGGCGGGTTTCCATTCCGCCTGAGGGGACCTTTGGGCGCCTCCGTTACTTTTTAGGAGGCTGCCGCCCCAGCAAAACTGGCCACCAGGCACTGTCCGCCGCCCGGGTTCACGGGTCGGCGTTAGGGCCAAGATTTGACCAGGGTGGTATTTCACCGGTGGCTCCACCCAGGCTGGCGCCCAGGCTTCTCCGCCTCCCACCTATCCTACACAGGCCAAACCCTAACCCAATACCAGGCTCCAGTAAAGCTCCACGGGGTCTTTTTGTCCCGCTGCGGGCACTGCGCGTCTTCACGCAGTTCGCAGTTTCGCCGGGACCCTCCTCGGGACAGCGCCCCGGTCGTTACGCCTTTCGTGCGGGTCGGAACTTACCCGACAAGGAATTTCGCTACCTTAGGACCGTTATAGTTACGGCCGCCGTTCACCGGGGCTTCAGTTCAGGGCTACACCGGCCGAAGCCGGGTCACCCCTCCCCTTAACCTTCCGGCACTGGGCAGGCGTCGGCCCCTATACGTCCCCTTACGGGTTGGCAGAGACCTGTGGTTTAGGTAACCAGTCGCCAGGGCCTGTTCACTGCGGCCTCCTCGGGCTCGGCCCGAAGGCCTCACCCTACGCGAGGCACCCCTTCTCCCGAAGTTACGGGGTCAGTTTGCCGAGTTCCCTGAGGAGGGTTCTCCCGTCCGCCTTGGCGCGCTTACGCCAGCCTACCGGTGTCGGTTTGCGGTACGGGCACCCGGGCTTCAACGCTTAGAGGCTTTTCTCGGCAGTGTGGGCTCGACCACTTCCGCCGGGTTTCCCCGGCTCGCCATCATCCCTCAGGCTCCGGCGGCGGATTTGCCTACCGCCCTCATCGCCCTAAGGACTTGGCACCGGCACAGCCAGCGGCCGGCTGGCCTACCCTCCTGCGTCCCCCCTTCGCTCCACCCGGGTGGGGCCGGAATATTAACCGGCTGTCCATCGGCTACGCCTTTCGGCCTCGCCTTAGGTCCCGCCTAACCCGACGCGGATCGACCTTGCGTCGGAAACCTTAGGCCTTCGGCGGACGCGGTTCTCACGCGTCTTCCGCTACTCGTGCCGGCATTCTCACTTCCGCCCGCTCCACGCGTCCTCACGGTCGCGCTTCCACGCGGACGGAACGCTCCCCTACCGTTCCCGCGCCTCATCGGCGCGGAAACCCGCTGCTTCGGCGCCGGGCTTGAGCCCCGTTCCATTTTCGGCGCAGGGCCGCTCGACCAGTGAGCTGTTACGCACTCTTTAAAGGATGGCTGCTTCTAAGCCAACCTCCTGGCTGTCATAGCAGCCCCACATCCTTTCCCACTGAGCCCGGACTTGGGGGCCTTAGCAGGCGGTCTGGGTTGTTTCCCTCTCGACCAATGGAGGTTATCCCCCACGGTCCGACTCCCACGCTGCACATGGCGGCATTCGGAGTTTGACAGGGTTCGGTAGCATAACGCCCCTAGCCCTACCAGTGCTCTACCTCCGCCATGGACCGCGTGAGGCTAGCCCTAAAGCTATTTCGGGGAGAACGAGCTATCTCCGGGTTCGATTGGCATATCACCCCTACCCACAGCTCATCCCACACCTTTGCACTGGTGATGGGTTCGGGCCTCCACGGGGGTTTAGCCCCGCTTCACCCTGGCCATGGGTAGCTCACCCGGTTTCGCGTCTACTCCCAGCGACGGGACGCCCTGTTCGGACTCGCTTTCGCTCCGGCTCCGGGTGTGACCCCCTTAGCCTTCGCCACTGAGAGTAACTCGCCGGCTCATTCTCCAAAAGGCACGCCCTCAGGCATTGCCCCCGAAGGGGCCATAGCCCTCGGACCGCTTGTAGGCATGCGGTTTCAGGTTCTGTTTCACTCCCCTCACCGGGGTTCTTTTCACCTTTCCCTCACGGTACTGGTGCGCTATCGGTCGCCAGGGGTATTTAGCCTTGGAGGGTGGTCCCCCCTGCTTCCCACGACCTTCCCCGTGGGCCGTGGTACTCGGGATCCCATCCCCGGGAGACCTTCGACCTTTCGCCTACGGGGCTATCACCCTCTATGGCGGGCCTTTCCAGACCGCTTCGGCTAGGCCAAGGTTTGATCACTCCCTGAGACGTCCGAGGCCGCCCCCAGATGGGTCCCACGACCCCCACAGGGCAACGCCCTCGGGCTTTTGCACCCTGTGGGTTTAGGCTCTTCCCCGTTCGCTCGCCACTACTAGGGGAATCTCGGTTGATTTCTTTTCCTGGGGGTACTAAGATGTTTCAGTTCCCCCCGTGCCCCTCCGTGGCCTATGGGTTCAGCCACGGATGCCTGGGGTTCACCCCAGGCGGGTTTCCCCATTCGGGCACCCCCGGGTCATCGCGCCCGCACACGGCTCCCCGAGGCTTTTCGCAGTGTGCCGCGCCCTTCATCGGCCCCTGGCGCCAAGGCATCCACCGCATGCCCTTACTCGCTTACACGTGACGCGGAGAACCCGTTTCCCGAGCTGCCCGCGTTGTGTTTCGACTTCGTCTCACGCTCTGTTCGGTTGTTAAGGTGCTCCCCGGGCTTTCCACACACTCCTGCCCGGTCTTCCTTGACGGGCCGCTATCCGTGTTCCAGCCCGCCAGCGGATGGCCGCTGGCTCCCGCCTCCAGGCTCCCCACCCGGCTTCGGGTGTCAGCCTCCATCCTGCGGGCTTTCCATTATAACGAGATCTTCTCTCCCTGTCAAGGGAAATGGTGGAGATGACGGGACTCGAACCCGTGACCTCCTCCGTGCAAAGGAGGCGCTCTCCCATCTGAGCTACATCCCCACCCCTGTGGGCCTGCCTGGACTCGAACCAGGGACCCCTCCCTTATCAGGGGAGTGCTCTGACCGCCTGAGCTACAGGCCCATCATCCCATCGCGCCTTTGATTTTATACGGCAGGCGCCGTCCCTGTCAAGATCCCTATTTCAAGCCGCTGACCCTTTTCGTGCCGATCAGGCCCCCGCCTCTGCTCTGCCCCAGGGAGGGGGGGCGAAGGCCACAGACGGCCGGCGCTATTCTTCCAAGAGCCGAAACGCGCTCACCCGCCACGTCTCCTCGGATTCTGCCCTCACGACGACCAATTCGATCTCGAACGAGAGGGCCTCGCCGCCTGCCGTCGTCAGCGTGCCCCCCAGCTGCGCGCGCCGAACTCCGTCCTCGCGCTGGACATTCCAGGACCGGAAGGACCACCCCGCCGGCTGGCGGGCGCCGCCGTAGGTTTGAGCCAAGGTTTCCGGCCCTCTTAGTTCGTCCCGAAAGCTCGGAGCGCAAAGGGCGTAGGCGGCTTCCCAGCGCGCCTCCCGAAGCGCGGTCAGGAACTGCTCGGCCACCGCTTGGGCGGGCCGCGCCTCGGCCTGAACCCATCCAACGGCCCCCAGGATCGCCGTCACCACAGCAAGCCCTCCGCTGCCCACACACAGGCCACACCCACATAAACCGATCAACGCCAGCCCGATCGCAATCATCCACCAGCGGGATGTCGATGAAGCAGAGCGCGTCGAGGACATCTGCTCCTCCTTTGGGATCAGTTCTTCCTGGATCTCCGCCTGCGCCTCAGCCGACCCCTAAGAGTGGACTGCCTCATGATGCACCTGTCCTGTGAACACGCTATGAACAGTCCGGAGGGGGATAACGCTCGGGCCAGAGCCAAAAGCATGGTTCCGACCGGATGGCGATTCCCAGCCTTTGAAGGAGGGATCCGTCGCGCTTGCCTCCTGGGCGCTGCTTCCGAAAAATATCTTCTGATAAGGCCGGGCCGCTTATCGGAGGCTGGGCCCGATGGGCGCTCCGCCCGTAGATTCCGGGACCGAAGGCCTGTCCGGGGGCGATGGGTCCCCTCTGAAAGCCATTGAAAAGATCGATGAGGCGCCCGGCGATGCATGGCGGGATCCGGCCTGACCGCTCCACCGCAGCAGGCCGAGCCGAACTCTGGAGGGAGCGACCCGCCGTTGAGCGATCCATTGCGTGTCCAGATGCTGTCTCCGATCTCCTGGCCCCAGTATCTGAGGGCTCGCGGCATCCGGCCGCGCAAGCGGCTGGGCCAGCACTTCCTGATCGATGAGCGCATCCTGGCCCGGATTGCCGAGGCGGCCGGGCTGGAGCCCGGAGAGTGGGTGCTGGAAATCGGGGCCGGACCGGGCACCCTGACCCGCCACCTGGCCCTGCGGGCCGACCACGTGGTGGCGGTAGAGATCGACGAACGGTTCCTGCCGCTGCTCCGCGAGATCGTGGCCCCCTTTCCCCACGTCACGATCATCGCTGGGGATATCCTGGCCCTCAACCCCATCGATCTGGTCCAGGGCCATCCCTACCGGGCCGTCGGCAACATCCCGTATTACATCACCTCAGCGATCCTGCGCCATCTGATGGAAGCGCCTCTGAAGCCCCGCCGGATCGTCCTCACGGTTCAACAGGAGGTGGCCCGGCGGATCACCGCTGGGCCAGGAGAGATGAGCCTGCTGGCGGTGAGCGTGCAGGTTTACGGGCGTCCGCAGGTGGTCGATCGAATCCAGGCGGGGGCCTTCTGGCCCCCGCCGGAGGTCGACTCGGCGGTGGTGGTGATCGAACCCTATGAGCAGCCAGCGGTGGACATGGGGGATCCGGACTGGTTTTTCAAGGTAGTGCGGGCAGGGTTCGGCCAACGGCGCAAGCAATTACACAACGCCCTGAGTCACGGCCTGGGCTTCCCCAACGCCCTCGTCCGGGCCGCACTGGCAGAGGCCGGGATCGATCCCGCCCGACGGGCCGAAACGCTCTCGCTGGAGGAATGGGCCAAGCTGAGCGCGTCCCTTCGCCCCCTCCGCCCGTCGCCGCCCCGTCGGCCGGAGAACGAGGAGAGGACCTCCCACCCGCCTATCGATGGGCCACCGGGATGAGAAACTCCCAGGGCCCCGGCCGGCGGACCGCCGGTTCTGGGCTTCCCTGGCCCCAGCCGATCAGCTCAACCACCCGGAAGGCGATGGGGCCCTCGCGATCGCGCTCCGTCTCCTCCGGGACGGCGAAGAGGGCATCCTGACACATCCACCCTCCCCCACGGGTCAGCGGCACAGTCAGGATCGGTATGGTCACGGTCAGTGTCCTCTTAGAAGCCGGTCCTTCCACGTGGGCGTTCGGCACCACCTCCGGCTCAATCGCGAAGGCCTGCTCGACCATCGCTGTCCAGCTCAACGAAGGATCCGGTGGAATGAAGCATACCCGCGCCCGGATCCCGGAGGGAGCCCGGACCCATCGCTCCAGCATGAGATCGAGGCCGTGGGCGCGGACGGTGTGCGGGCCATAGATCTCCGCTTCCGATTCCACCGGGATCCTCAGATCGAAGACAAAAGAGGGTCCCGACAGGGATGCGGGAGCTGTAGCTGGCGATGGTGATTTCTCCATCGATGTGGCATCCGGAGAGCTGATGATGTGCAGCGCCTGCGGAGGGTGAGGCTGCTGAGGCATTGAATGAAGGATGACCCGAAGCCGGAGGTCAAGCGCTGCAGGCCGATGGGTGGGCCAGCCGGGCAACCCCCAGGGATCGAAGCTATCCGCCCCGCCGATTTCCCCCGCAGGCAGCGCCAGGCCCAGAATCTCCGAGGCACCTGCTACGCCCTCGCCCATCAGCATGGGGATCTGGCGCCCCTCCCGATCCTCCAGCGTCAGCAGAGGCAGCCAGGCGACCTCTGAGGCCGTTGGAAGCCCGCGAATCCGATAACCGATCACGATGCGGTTGGCATCGGCATAGAGCCGCTCGATCGTTACGGTGATTCCATCCCGGGTCTGGCTCAACGAGAGCGTGTGCATCCTTCCGCCCTGTTCCAGGAGATGGGTGGAGAGAAAGGCCTCCCAGAGGGGGCGGGCGTAGGCCATTCCAACGAGGGCCATGACCAGCGCCAGGCCCGCCGCCAGCCAGCCCCACCCCGGCGGGCGCCTCCACCGCCAGGCCGGACGGGAAGCTGGGGCGAACAGCCGGGCATGCAGCGCCGGCCAGAGATCCCGATCGGGGGGAACTCGGGACCGGGCAATCTGATCCAGTCCTTCTCGCAGCCACGCTTCTTCTTCTGCGTTATGGGGGAAACCCAACCGTTCTTCCATGGTTCGCCTCCGCCTCCATCAGGGGTTATGCGCG
>NZ_JANWXB010000189.1 GCF_025055495.1 Thermoflexus sp.
CCCGCCCGCCCCCAACCCCCCTCAGGGATAGCGCTTAACGATTCCAAGCAGGAGCCGCACCCCTGGGAGCCCGCCGCAACAAGGCGGAATGACCCCACCTCTCTAATCTCCCCCTCCCCGCGGCCCAAGGGGCCATAAGCGGAGCGAGGGGCCTCACCGTCTGTCCGGCCATTCCCATCTTTCCTATGCGCCCATTGAAACACCTGGGGAAAACTTTGGCAAGATGCGGAGGGCATCCAAGCCGATGAGCAGTGAAGAGCTTCACCATCCGTCCCACTCCCTCATCCCCAAAGGGGATTGCCTGAGGCGGGATCTGGATTACAATTCGGGCAGATCCCTAAATCGGTTGATCTCTTTTCGGAGCGACCTTCGATGAACTGGCTGGATCAGCTGCCGCCGCGCACGCGCACACTGTATGTGGTGTTCATCAGCATCATCCTGGCGACGCTGCCCTGCTATGTGCTGGGCGGGGTATTGCTGACGATCGCTCGTCCAGCAGGGGCGCTTCCCGCTACCCCTACTGCCATGTTCCCAACGCTGACGCCCCTGGGGCTCACACCCGGGATCCTTCCGACCCCTACCTTCCCGTTTGGTCCCACGGAAACCCGACTCCCGACCCCTACCCAATGGATCCCGCCCACGTTCACACCGACCTTCACGCCCACGCCCTCCCGGACCCCCACGGCGACGGCGACGCCTACCCTGACGCCGACGCCCACCCTCACACCGACGCCCACGGCCACGTCGACCCCCACTTCCACGCCCACCCTGACCTCCACGCCAACCCAAACCCCCACACCGACGATCACGGCGACGCCGGAGACCCCTACACCCACCGGGACCCCGACGCCGGCACCACCGACTTCAACACCCAGCCCGACTCCGACGACCGGGCCTACTCCTACTCCCAGCCCATAGCATCTAAATTCAGAAAGCCGACCGCGAGGCCCGTTCGATGCGGATTCTGGTTCTCTCGGATATCCATGCCAACCTGGAAGCGCTGGAGGCTGTGCTCGCCGATGCGAGGACCTGGGATGCCCTCTGGTTCTTAGGGGATCTGGTGGGCTACGGGCCGGATCCGGTGGAATGCATCGATTGCATCCAGCGCCTGGCGGCGGTTGCCCTTGCCGGCAACCACGACTGGGGAGTCCTCGGCCAGGTGCCCCTCTCCGTATTTAACCCTGCTGCCCGCAAGGTGCTGGAGTGGACGCGAGGACAGCTCCCCTCCCGCCAGTTGGAATACCTGATGAGCCTTCCCGTTCAAGCGGAACAGGAGGGGATCACGCTGGTGCATGGGAGCCTGCGGGCCCCGATCTGGGAATATATCCTGGATCCCTACACGGCCTGGGAGAACATCGAGCGACTGCCCACCCGCATCGGCCTCTTCGGTCATACCCATGTGGCCATCGCCTACCATGTCCCGGATCGCGAGACGCTGCGGATGCATATCCTAGAGCCGCCATACGATGAGCCTATTGACCTGAAAACGGGATGGTGGCTACTGAACCCCGGGAGCGTCGGCCAGCCCCGGGATGGCGATCCGCGAGCGGCTTATGCCATCCTGAACCTGGAGGCGATGACCTGGATGTTCCGGCGGGTCCCTTATCCGATCGCTAAGACCCAGGCGAAAATGCGCCGCCTGGAGTTTCCATCGTTTTTGATCGAACGCCTGACGTATGGGGAATAGGATTTCATTTCCCCCTCCTTACGCTCCCTCGTGCTTTGTCCAGTTATCGACTAAGGATTCGAGGAATCGAAGCCAGTCCGGAAGGCCATGGCCCCTCCCCCCTTTCTCCCCCCTCCCCACGGCCCA
>NZ_JANWXB010000219.1 GCF_025055495.1 Thermoflexus sp.
ATCGTGAACGGAAAGGTGTTGATGGAAAGGCGCCAGCTGCTGACGCTGGACAAAGAAGAGATCCTGCGCCAAGTCCAGGCCCGCGCGGATCGCCTGGTTCATCGAGCCCACGGACGGCGTTTGCAAACATATCGTTAACGAGGGGAAAAGGCTCATGCTGAATCCCCTCATTCTTATGTTGTTTGGGGCTGCTTCCATCGCTCTCGGGGTAGCCGTGTATGCCTGGCGGGCCCGACCTGCCCCTGGGTCGACGGCCCTCTTCCTTCTGAACATGCTGATTGCCCTCTGGACCTCCGGCTATGCCCTGGAGCTCCTGCAGATCGATCTCCCTAACAAGATCTTCTGGGCCAAAGTGCAATATCCGGGAATCGCTTTCGTTCCTACTCTCTGGCTGATCGTCGCTCTGCAGTACACAGGGCGGGCCCGCTGGACCTCTCCGATCCGCCTGGGGGTCCTCAGCCTGGAACCGCTGCTCACCATCGGGCTGGCTTGGACGAACGAGCATCACGGCCTGATCTGGGCCACTGTCGCCCTGGACACCCACGGGGGTTTCCCCCGTATGGAGGTCATTCACGGCGCGTGGTTCTACATCCATGTAGCCTATGCGTATGGGGCGCTACTCCTGTCAACCGCTCTGTTCCTTCGATTCCTGCGCCATCGCCCTCCTCTCTATCAGGGCCAAGCGGGGGCGCTGCTGGTTAGCGTGATAGCCCCATGGATTGCGAACGGGCTTACCGCGCTGGTGAACCCCTTCCCCCGCGTGGTCTTTGATCTGACCCCTTACGGCTTTGTGGTAAGCGGGATCGCCCTGGTCTGGGGAACTTACCGATTCCGACTTCTGGACGTAACCCCCATCGCCCATGAGATGATCGTGGAAAGCATGAGCGACGGCTTGATCGTCCTGGATGCTGTCAATCGCATCGTCGATCTCAACCCGGCAGCCGCTCGCATGCTCAATCTGGATCGCAGTCAGGTCTTGGGGCGACCCGCCCGCGAGATCCTCGCCCCATGGTCCGAGCTGGTCGCTCGCTTCCGCGATGTGCTGGAAGCCCGCGAGGAAATCGCCCTGGGGGAAGGAAAAGCCCGGCGATTCTACGAGCTACAAATCTCGCCGGTGCAGGATCGGTCGGGTCGGGTGATCGGCCGGGCGATCGTGATCCGCGATATTACCCAGCGTAGACAAATGGAACTCGCCCTGGAGGAACGGGAGCGCTTTCTGCGTTCGCTCTATGAGATCCTCGGAGCCGCCCTGAAGACGCCGGACCTGCGATCGATGCTTCAGGTGTTGGCCGATCAACTGGGCGGCATCCTGGGGGCCGATGGCTGCTACATCACCCTGTGGGATGAACGAACCGGGCTGCCGATCCCCATGGCGGCTTATGGTCCCATGCGGGAGATTTATCCTACTCTTCACGCCGAACCAGGAGAAATCACCGCTACCGAATCCGTGCTCCGAGCCGGCCATCCTCTTCCGATCGAAGATGTATTTAACACCCCCTTCCTCAGTCCGAAGATCGCCGCCCAGTTTCCGACCCGATCCATGCTGGCCCTCCCTATGATTGCGGAGGGAAAGTGGTTGGGAGGTCTCCTGATCGCCTACGACAGCCCTCACCAGTTCGCCGAGGAGGAGATCGCCCGTGGGGAGATTATGGCCCGGATCGTGGCCCTGGCGATCGCAAAAGCCCGCTCCCTCGAAGAAGCCCGGTCCCGCTGGCAGGAAGCGGACACGCTACAACAAGCCATTGCAGCGGTCGTGGAGGCCCCCACCCTCACGGAGATGCTTCAACGCATTTTGGAACAGCTTCGCCGGTTGATCCCCTATGATAGCGCCTCTGTTCAGTGGCTCCGGGAGGGCTATCTGGAAATCGTGGGCCAAAGCAACCTTCCAGAATCCACCATGAGACTGCGCCTCCCCATTCCGGGGGACAACCCCAACACCCGGGTCATCCTGGAGCGGCGGGCGCTCATTCTTGACGATGCCCCCGCTGCCTATTCCAGCTTTCGAGAACCCCCTCATGATCGCATTCGATCCTGGATGGGAATCCCCCTGATCGTCCAGGATCGGGTGATCGGGATGCTCGCGCTGGATAGCCACCAGCCGGGTTTTTTCCGGGAGGATCACCTTCGACTGATCGGACCTTTCGTCAACTCGGCAGCGGTTGCTTTGGAGCGAGCACGGCTGCTGGAAGAGGAACGACAGCGTCGCGAGGAATTAAACCAGTTAAATCGAGATCTGGAAGCCTTCGCCCACATGGTCGCCCATGATCTCAAACACCCGTTGAGTGTCATCATCGGGACAGCGGAATTCCTGGAGAGAGAACTGGGAGCGCTGCCTCTGGAGGATCTGCGCGATTCGTTGCGCATGATCGATCGCGCGGGGAGGAAGATGCATCGGATCATCGAGGAGCTGCTCCTGCTGGCCAGCGTTCGATACACGGAGGTGCCTCGCAAGCCGGTGGCGATGGAAGCGATTGTGGCAGAAGCCCTGGAGCGCCTGGAGCCGTTGATTGCGGAGACCGGCGCCCGCATCCTCCTTCCCGAGTCATGGTCCAGCGCACTGGGATATGGCCCCTGGCTGGAGGAGGTGTGGGTGAACTATCTCAGCAACGCGATTCAGCATGGGGGACGGCCGCCCATAGTGGAGCTGGGGGCGGACTCACTTCCCGACGGGCGGGTTCGATTCTGGGTAAAAGATAACGGACCAGGGATTCCTCTGGAAGAGCAGGCTCGCTTGTTCGCTCCTTTCGGAATTCGATCCCGACATGCAGGAGGCCATGGGATCGGCCTCTCAATTGTGCGGATGATCGTCGAGAAGCTGGGCGGTGAGGTGGGTGTGGAAAGCGCCCCCGGTCAGGGAAGCACCTTCTGGTTCACCTTGCATGCGGTGAGTGAAGATGGGTAGTGTTTCACGTCACAACACGAGGCTTCATTAATCCTCCCGCTCGATCCGCTCCGCAATCAGGATGCCATCCGGCTGGCGCCTCGCCCGGACCTCCACCCGATCTCCAATCCGGGGATCGCCCCGGATTTCGGTCTCCCCGGTGACCTGCACCGCCCGACCCTCGATCGTCCAGGCAGATCCGGAAATCGCTTGAAGGATCCCCTTCCACTCGATGGTTTCTCCACCTTCATGATCCTCAGGGGTTCGGGTGGGCCGGGGCGTCCGGGTCGGCTCCCGGGTTTTCTCCGGAGCAGGGGTCGGCGTCGCCGTCGCTGGCGGCAACGGAGTAACGGCTGGAACCGATGGGGCGGTAGGCGACGGTGGGATGGTGGGCGAAGGCATTGGCCGAAGCGTTTGTGTGGGTGTGGGGGCCATCGTAGGCGTCTCCGGCGTCTCCAGCGGCGTCCGGGTCGGCTCGAACGTCGGCGTAGGGGTTTCCGAAGTCACCTGAACCCGTGCCGCGATCAGCTGCCCCTCCGGGCCCAGGAAAGCCGTCACAGCGGCCCTCTGATCCAGAGCTGCTGGCCCCAGGATTTCCGTTGCTGGAAAGATCTCCACCGGAACCCCCCCGATGCGCCAGGTGGTCCCTTCGATCGCCTCAATCCGGCCCTTCCAGATCACCGTGCCGGAACCTCGGCGCTGGGCGAGGGTGCGATAT
>NZ_JANWXB010000222.1 GCF_025055495.1 Thermoflexus sp.
CCGGACTCGTTCAGCAACAACGGGGACCTTTGGCCTCGGATAGCCTCAGCGGTGACGATACAGCGGCGAATCTGCGGGTGAGAGGGGATCTCATACATCACATCCAGCAGCGCCCGCTCCAGGATCGACCGCAGGGCCCGCGCGCCCGTCCCCAGGCGCATCGCTTCCTCGGCGGCGGCCTCGATCGCGTCCGGGGTGAAGATCAGCTCCACGTTATCCAGAGCGAACAGCCGCTGGAACTGCTTCACCAAGGCGTTGCGCGGCCGTGTGAGCACCGCCTTCAACGCCTCCTGATCCAGCGGATCCACCGGGATCACCACCGGCAGCCGGCCAACCAGCTCGGGGATCAGCCCAAACTGGATGAGATCCTCTGGGGTCACCTGCTGCAGCAGCTCGGCCTCGGAGAGCATAGCCCGCCCACGAACTCTGGCCTCGCCCGGGAATCCGATATGCCCTCGCAACCGCAGACGCTCGGCAATGATCCTGGAGAGCCCCTCGAAGGCACCGCCGCAGATGAACAGAATGTTGGCGGTGTCGATCTGGATGAACTCCTGGTGCGGGTGCTTGCGGCCGCCCTGAGGAGGGACATTGGCGATGGTTCCCTCGATGATCTTGAGGAGGGCCTGCTGCACGCCCTCACCGGAGACATCGCGGGTGATGGAGGGGTTATCTCCGGATTTGCGGGCGATCTTATCGATCTCGTCGATGTAGACAATCCCCTTCTCCGCCTGGGCCAGATCATAATCCGCGGCCTGGATCAGCCGGAGGAGGATGTTCTCCACATCCTCTCCCACATAACCGGCCTCTGTCAATGAAGTGGCATCGGCGATGGCGAAAGGAACATCCAGGAAACGCGCCAAGGTGCGGGCCAGCAGGGTCTTGCCGCACCCGGTGGGGCCGATGAGCAGGATGTTGCTCTTCTCGAGCTCCACATCCTCCCACCGCCCTCCGCTGGTGATCCGCTTATAGTGATTGTAAACCGCCACGGAAAGCACCCGCTTGGCCCGATCCTGGCCTACCACATACTGGTCCAGATAGGCGTAGATCTCACGGGGGGAAGGAAGACGATGGGGGAAAATCGGGGAGGAGTGGGCATCCCTGCCCTCCCCCCGAAGGAGGCGATAACTCGCCTCGACGCAGCCCTCGCAGATATAAACCCCATCCGGGCCGGCCAGGAGCCGGCCCGTTTCGTCAGGATCCCGCCGACAGAAGGAGCAACGGGGCGCCTCCCTGCGCGCGCGTTGCATCCCTCACTCCTTGCGGCCATCCGGGGTGGTGACCGCCTGGGTCGGCGGCGGGAGCTCCTTATGCGGCGGCGGCTTGAGCACTTCATCGATAATCCCGTATTGAACAGCCTCCTCCGCCGACATGTAGTAATCCCGATCGAAGTCGTCTGCGATACGCTCTACCGGCTGGCCGGTATGGCGCGCCAGCAGCTCAAAGATCAGATTCTGCATCCGCATCAATTCTTTATACTGGATCTCCACATCCGGCGCATAGCCATGGACGCCGCCGCCGGCCGGGTGCATGTGGATCGTCGCATGCGGCAAGGCGAAGCGACGGCCCTTGGTGCCGGCCGCCAGAAGCACCGTGGCCATGCTGGCGGTCCAGCCCACCGCGATGGTGGAGATCGGGGCGCGCACCTGCTGCATCGTATCGTAGATCGCCAGCCCTGGATAGATCAACCCGCCCGGCGAATTGATGTAAAGGCGGATCTCCTCCTCTGGATCCTCCCGATCCAGATAGAGCAATTGAGCGACCACCAGGTTGGCCACCTGATCCGTGATCGGCGTCCCCAGGAAGATGATCCGCTCCTTGAGGAGCAGCGAGTAGATATCGTAAACGCGCTCGCCGCGCCCCGTGTTCTCGATCACCATTGGGATCAGCATCTCCGGCAATCCTCCACGGGCCATCGCTATCCTCCTTCCGGATTCGCATAACAGGCTGGATGCAATTTGTTATCTAGACTTCTCTTCTGTGGGATGGAAGAGCCCTTCCCCCTTTATCCTTAAGGCTGGGCCGGGCCAGTCCAGCCCCGGGATGCAGGGGAAAGGCCCGGCATGCAACCCCTACTCAAAGGTCTCCGAAGCCGACGCTCCTTCCACCACTGGAGCCTCCGCTTCACCTGCTGGCTCCGCTTTCACTGTTATCCCCAGGTCACCCCGGGCGATCTCCACCAGGCGTTCCAGCGCCCGACGGGCCAGGAGCCGCGATCGAACGGTCGCCGACACCTCCGGTCCCAGATGTTTCCAGGCCTCTTCGGATGCCTGGACGCGCCGGCGCAATGTCTGGGCCTCCTGTTCCACCACCTCCTCAGGAACAGAGAGTCCTTCCTCCTGAGCCAGCTGGTAAAGGACCAGGCCCCGGCGAATCCGGCGCTCGGCCTGAGGTCGGAACTCTTCGCGCAACGCCTCCAGGGTCTGATTCCGTTCTTTCAGATAGCTCTCCAGATCTTTCCCCCGCCGCCGGAGGAAGTTTTCCAGATCCTCCACCAGCTCATTGATCTCCTCCTCCAGCATCTGCGGCGGGAACGCCACCTCCGCCTGATCCACCAGCGTTTCCAGCGCCCGTTCGGCATACTCGGAATCATACTGACGGCGCTTGTGAGCAACGAGATCTTGACGGATTTTCGCCTTCAGCTCCTCCAGGGTCTCGAAATCGCCGATCGTCTGGGCCAGGGCATCGTCAAGATCCGGCAGCAAATATCGGGAGATCCCGATCAAGGTGGCTTCCGCATGGAGAACCCGGGGCTTGTCCCCCGGCCAGGGCAGCTCGAAGGTCCGTGTCTCGTTGACCGCCATGCCAGCGATCCGCTCCTCCAGCCCGGGCAGGGGAGGCTCTTCCTGGCCCAGCACAAATGAGAACTCATCCTCCAGAACGACCTTCCCTTCCGCATCGCTTGCCCGCAGGGCGACCGTGACCATCATCCCCGGCTCCGCCACGCCCTCTGAAAGCGGCTCGATGATGGCATGATCCCGCCGCAACCGCTCGAGAACTTCCATAACCTCTTCCTCGGTCGGCTCCGGCGGTTCATAGGGCAGGCGCAACGATCGATAATCTCCCAGCCGGACCTCGGGTTTCAGAGGGACAATGACGCGGAACGTCAGGGGTTCTGGATCGACCCGTTCCAGCCGGCCCGGTCCATAGGGATCCAGGCCCAGCTGATCCAGAGCCTCCCGGTAGACCTCCTGACTCAGGATCTCCACCGCCTCCTCGAAGATCGCTTCCCGACCGAAGGTCCGGACCACGATCTCATAGGGGGCTTTGCCACGGCGGAAGCCGGGAATGTCATAACGCTCAGCGAAGCGCCGGGCCACCTGACGCATCGCCTTCTCCACGCGCTCCGGATCGACCTCAATGGTCAACACCACCTGGCGCTGCGGAAGGTTCTCCGTTGTGATCCGCACCGACGATTTCCTCCAGAATCAGAATCGCTGGCCTGCCCCATCCCTTCCAGAAGCATCTCCTCGGAGCGATAGATCTCCTCAATCCATCGCTGATCCGACGTTTCCGGAAGGTCTTCAGGCCTGGAACCGGTCACGTGGAATTATAACGGGGCCAGGAAGGCATCGCAAAAAGAGATCTACCCCGAACTCCCCAGTAGTCGCTCCGAAGGGAGGATGAAGCCATGGCTCCGGGAGGAGGGATCGCCCTCCCCCTCCCCTCCGTGCGGCTTCGTGGCATGGAGAGAGGGAGTCAGTTTTTCGTGGGGAGTGCGCGAAGCGCTTCCCGCACCGCCTGCAGGATCTCCCCCTCTGCCACCAGGCGATAGGCTCGCTCCATCCATGGCGCCATCACCGTATCGCGGGCCAGGAATGGCACGTGGCGACGGAGAACCCGGTAAGCCGCTTCTGTTCCCCGGCCCAGGCGCAGAGGACGTCCGGCCTGCTGCCGGCGCAGATCGATGGCTTGAGCAGCAGCGAACAGCTCCGCAGCGACCACCTGTTGCGTGTTGCGCAGCACCATCCCGGCATGGCGCACCGCCGTGGCCCCCATGCTGACGTGGTCTTCCGTCCCCGCCGAAGAAGGGATCGTGTCCACACTGGCTGGATGGGCCAGCACCTTGTTCTCAGAGGCCAGCGCTGCCGCTGTATACTGCACCAGCATGAACCCGGAATGCAGGCCCGGCTCGAGAGCCAGGAAGGGCGGATAGCGCCCTTCGTTCTCCGCCGGATCCAGCAGCCGATTCAGCCGCCGCTCAGAGATGTTGGCCAGCTCGGTCAACCCGATGGCTAAGTAATCCATCGCCAAAGCGATCAATTCCCCGTGGAAATTGCCTCCAGAAAGCACGGTCGGTTCCTCGTCGCCCTCTTCCCAGAAGATCAATGGGTTGTCCGTCGCGCTGTTCAGCTCAATCTCTAAGGCCCAGCGGGCGTAAGCCACCACGTCCCGCACCGCTCCGTGCACCTGGGGCATGCACCGCAGGGAATAGGCGTCCTGGATCCGCGAGGGGTTACGTGGATCGCTTAGCAGCTCACTGCCCTCCACCAGCTGCCCGAGGAAGGCCGCGCAATCCATCTGTCGGGGATGCGGGCGCACCCGATGCAGACGTTCATCAAAGGGCATGGCGGATCCTTCCAGCGCTTCCAGGGTCATCGCGCCCACAATGTCGGCGGTCTGCACCAGGACTTCCGCATCATACGTGATCAAAGCCCCCAACCCGGCCATAAAGGCTGTGCCGTTGATCAGCGCCAGCCCCTCCTTGGCCTCCAGGCGCAACGGCTCCAATCCCACCGCTGCCAGCGCCTCCGCTCCCGGCATCCGCCGGCCGTCCACGATTGCTTCCCCCAACCCGATCATCGGCAGCGCCATATGGGCCAGCGGGGCCAGATCCCCGCTCGCCCCCAGGGAGCCTTGAGCCGGAACCACCGGATGAACACCCCGGTTCAGCATCTCCACCAGGAGCTGAAGGACCTCGGGGCGCACTCCGGAATAACCTCGGGCCAGAGTGTTCAATCGGGCCACCATCATCGCTCGAACCTGCTCCTCTGAGAGCTCCGGACCTACTCCCACGGCATGGCTTTGAAGCAGGTTGTGTTGAAGGAGCGATGCCTGTTCCGGGGAGATCCGGATGTTCCGCAGATGCCCAAACCCGGTGGTCACGCCGTAAATCACCACTCCTCGCTCGAGCAACCGATCCACCGCCTCCCGGCTGCGCCGGACGCGAGCCCAAGCCGCTGGGGCGAGGGCCACCGGGCGGCGCTCCCGGGCCACCGCCACCACATCCTCTAAGGTCAAATGTTCGCCATCCAGTTCCAGGATTGACATCATCTTGCCTCCAGGCCGTGGTGGATATCCCCATTCTAAGTTTGTAGCGCGTCCGACCCATCGACAAGAGCTTCCGGAATCAACAGGAGGGAAGAACCCCTTGCGTCCCTTGCGACGGCGACAGCCGCAAGGCCCAAAGCTCCCGGGCTCGCAGATCCTCCAGCAAGGCGGCCGGCGGCTCGGCATTCCGGCCCACCAGCCAGACGCCCTCCCCCAGCCATCCGGCTTGCAGATCCTCCCCAGCGGCCAGACACAATGCCCGTTTCGGATCCTCCGGTCCTCGCAGCGGCTGGCCGGCCCGGACCAGGGCGATCGCTACCCATCGCCCATTCAGGGAAAGGGCATACTCTATGAAGCTCTGGGCCGACAGCCCAAGGTCCGCCGGCGTCACCATCCGGCCGTCGCCGATGAGGCGCTGGATGGGCAAGAGATATTCGTGGGGGGAGGAATGTTCAGATGAACCTGGAGGGAACGCGCCAGATCCGCATGAGGGGTCAGAGCGATCAGGGCGTGAACGGCGCTTTCGGCGATCTGACGCTTCCATTCGTCCGGGCTCTCCGGGGGAGGGATCAGCACGGCCACGCTGCCCGCTTTCAGAGCGCCATAAAAGGCGATGATGAACTGGGGGATATTCGGCAGCAGGATGGCGATCCGATCGCCCAGATTAAAACCCGTGGAACGGAGGGCATGGGCGAAGCGATTGACCTGTCGATTCAGCTCCCAGTAAGTGAGTGCTTTGTCCATTTTTCATTTGGGGGTTTTCGGGGGCGGGGGGGGGGCCGGG
>NZ_JANWXB010000225.1 GCF_025055495.1 Thermoflexus sp.
GGTGAAATTTGTTTTGGGGGCTGGGGCGCTGCCTTCGGCTGCGCCCCTGCCCCAAAGCCCCCAAACCCCCGGGAGAGCTCGGAAGTTGCCCATGGCGTTCCTCATCTTGACGAGGGGAGGGCGATGAGGACAGGTGATCACACGATTTTATTATAAAGGCCTGTGATCGCCTTCACGGTGGCTTCCCAGGTAAACTGCTGGGCGCGCGCCAGGCCCTGAGCCCGCAACGCTTCCCGAAGCGCGCCATCGCGGAGCAACGTTCGGATCCCCTCCGCCCAGCCCTCTACGTCGTCGGGATCGATCAGTAAGCCGGCTTCCCCAACCACCTCCGGAAGGGAGGATGCCCGGGCGGCGATCACTGGAGTTCCACAGGCCATCGCCTCCAGCGGGGGCATCCCGAACCCCTCATATCGAGATGGATAAACAAAAAGGGTGGCGGCATTATACCAGAGCGGGAGTTCCGTGTCCGGCACGAATCCGATCCAGCGTGCCCGACCCTCTCGCTCCAGCATCTGCAACCGGGAAAGAAAAGCCGGCTTCCATCCCCGACCCCCCACCAGAATCAACGGAACCGGCGGGGATAACCGGGCAATGGCGTCCAGCAGGATCTCCAGGTTCTTTCGCGGCTCCAGGGTCCCCACATAGAGGATGAACTGCTCCGGCAAACCGTGGCGGGCCCTGAAGGTGGCCACCTCCCCCTCCGGCAACGGCCGGAAGCGAAGATCCACCCCGGGATAGGCCACCCCAATCCGTTCTGGGGGAAGTTTCCAGAGACGGATTAAATCCTCGCGGGCCGCCTGAGAGATCGTCAGGATCCCCGCCGCGCGCTGGCAGCTCAGGCGGGTGAACAGGCGCAGATAGATCCGATTCCATGCGCGAAAAGCCTCCGGATAGCGAACGAAGCTCAGATCGTATACCGTCACCACCACCGGCATGCGGACCGCCAGCGGCGCTACAAAGGCCATGGCGTGGAGGAGATCCCAATCCTCCCGAGCGAGAAGAAGCGGGAAGGCCAGCTGTTCCCACAGGATCCGGATCGCCGGCCGGTGAGTCGGCCAGGTCGTTCGGACCCAGCGGATCCCCAGCGCCTCGGGAGCAAGGGATCGCGGTCCGATGAACGCGGTGAAGGCGATATCGGGAGCCGCCTGCGGGAGGCGCCGCAGGACCTCATAGATGTAACGATGGATCCCGGCGCTCCGATACGAGGCCTCGCCGGCCAGCAGCTGAGCGTTCAAAGCGATCCGGATTCGGGTAGAATTCGAAGGCACGCGGCGAACTCCTCCGATAAAGAAGATAGCCTACCCTATTCTAATTTGGTTAATCGGCCGACTTTGTCTCTGGGAGTTGGAGGGAAGGGGGGTTCGCTACCCAACCCGTTCCCAAACTATGAGATGGAGGGCCTCTAATGCCGATCCTGCTGCGTGAAGAGGATGTGCGGGCGTTGCTACCGATCTCCGAAGCCATCAGGGCGCTAGAGCAGGCCTTCCGCGCCCAGGCCGAGGGTCAGGTCGCCAACGTGCCCCGGGCTCGCGTTCGCTGGCCCCGCGGCGCCCTCCACGTGATGGCCGCGGGAGGGGCCGGGATCGGCTACGTCGGCCTGAAAGCCTACACGACCGTCGGTGGGCAGGCCCGTTTCGTGGTGCTGCTCTTCGACATTGAAAGCGGAGCCCTTGTGGCCATAATGGAGGCCGATATGCTGGGCCGCCTGCGGACCGGAGCCGCCACGGGCCTTGCCACGCGCTACCTCGCCCGTCCCGATGCCCGGATCGTGGGGATGTATGGAACAGGGCGCCAGGCGGCCACCCAGTTGATGGCCGTCTGTGCGGTCCGGACCATCGAGGAAGCCCGGGTTTACAGCCCAACCCGCGAGCGTCGGGAAGCGTTCGCCCGCCGCATGGCCGAAACCCTCGGGATCCCGGTGCGGGCAGCGGATCGACCGGAAGCGGTTGCGGAAGGAGCGGACATCCTAATCACCATCACCTCCGCCCGGGAACCCGTCCTGCGGGGCGCCTGGCTGCGGCCAGGGATGCATATCAACGCCGCCGGCTCCAACGCGCTGATCCGGCGGGAACTGGACGAGGAAGCGGTGACCAAAGCGGATTTCATCGTCATCGATGCGCGGGATCAGGGGAAAATCGAGGCGGGCGATCTCCTGGAGCCTCTGGAGCGGGGACGGCTACAATGGGAGCGAATTCACGAATTGAAAGACGTTGTGGCGGGACGGGTGCGACGCGCCCATCCAGATCAGATCACGCTCTTTAAATCTCTGGGCATCGCTCTGGAAGATGTGGCCGTCGCGGCCATAGTCTATGAACGGGCAGTGGCCCAGGGGATCGGCGAATCGTTGCGCTTGCTGGAGGTCCCGCTGGCGGATTGACGCCCTGAAGGGAAGAGGGATCGGAGGGAGCCATTCCCCTTTTCCGATTGGCTCCCAACCGTGTAACCTCGATACGGGTGAAAGCACGCGATGCCAGAGCTCCCCGAGGTTGAGACGCTGGTTCGAGAGCTACGGCCCTATATAACGGGACGCCGGATCGACCATGTGATCCTGCGCTGGCCCGGATGCGTGGTCACCCCCTCTCCTCGCGCGTTCGTTCGGCGGATGAAAGGTCGGGTGATCCAGGAGGTCAGCCGGCGGGGCAAGTTTCTCCGGTTCGTCCTGGACCAGGGATCATGGCTGGTCCACCTGAAAATGACCGGCCGCCTGCTTCTGCTCTCCGCGTTCGAACCCGACCCATATGCCCGGGCCGATTTCATCCTGGACGACGGGCGCATCCTCCGATTCCAGGATCTCCGCAAGTTCGGCCGTCTGTACTGGGTGGCCGATCCGGAACGGATCTTCCGACAGCTGGGGCCGGAGCCGCTGGATCCCCAGTTCCGGCCAGAGGATCTCGCTCGACGGCTGGCCGGCCGTCGGGGGCGCCTGAAAGCGCTGCTCCTGGATCAATCGGTGCTGGCCGGGATCGGGAACATCTATGCGGATGAGGCGCTCTGGCGGGCGCGTCTGCATCCGATGCGCCCCGCGGCTTCCCTGAACGGCGAGGAGATCCAGCGCCTGTGGGAGGGCATCCGAGAGGCCCTTCTCGCTGGCCTGCGCCATCATGGGACCACGATCCAATGGTATCGTCGGCTGGAAGGGGGAAGCGGAGAGCACCAGCGCTACCTGAAGGTTTACGGACGCGCGGGCCAGCCCTGCTGGCGCTGCGGAACTCCCGTGATCCGTCAGGTCCTTCAGGGCCGCAGCGCCTATTTCTGCCCTGCCTGTCAGCGATAGATGCCCATCCGCTCACCTACTCGCAAATTCCGACGAAAACTCATCCGACCCCTTAGAGGCAGCCAGGTTCTTCCCCATGATGTGGGCAATCGGTGTCGATCTGGCGTGGTCTCCGCGGAACCCAACGGCTGCTGTGGCGCTCCGCTGGGAGGAGGATCACTGGGAAGTGGAGGCCTGGGCGGATGATCTGGGCTCCGATGCGGAGATCCTGGGATTTCTAAGCCCTTATCGGGAGGGTTCGTGCATCATCGGAATCGATGCGCCGCTGATCGTCCCAAACGAAGAAGGATCACGACCATGTGATCGGGAGATCGCCTCCCGGTTCGGGCGCTACCATGCCGGCGGCTATCCGGTGAATCGGCGCTGGCTCCGCGCCTTCGGCGGTCTGCGGGGGGAAGCCCTGGCCCAGGCCCTGGCGGCCTGGGGGTTCACACTAAACCCTCCCTCTGTCCCCCAGGCCTTGATTCGCACCGTGATCGAGGTCTTCCCTCACCCCGCGGCAGTCATTCTGTTTGGCCTTCGGCGGATGATCCGCTATAAACGATTAGGCCGGGGCCTATGGATCCGCGGGCTGCGCCGATGGCACCGCCAGTTGCTCACTTTGGAGCATTTCCATCCCCTCCTCCGCTGGCCCGAGGCCTGGCGATCCTCCCTGCCGGATCGAAAGACCCGACGGGCCTTAAAAGCGTGGGAAGATCGGCTGGATGCTGCCTTTTGCGCTTACGTGGCCGGCTACGTATGGTTTTATGGGCCAGCTGGATACGAGCAAATCGGCGATCTGCAAAACGGATATGTGATCATCCCGCGCCGGATCGGTTAATGGTGCTTCGGCCATCGAAAGATGTCTTCTACTTTCCTCCCCTGGGCCTTATGAGCTGTGGGGAGGGAGGATGGATTCTTGGGCGGTCGGCTTTGCCGACGGCCCCGCCGCTCTGCATCGCGTTGAAAGGGAGGCGAGCCGCTTATGAGCAAGGGATGGCCGTGTTGCGATGAACCGCTGCCCGAGGAAGTCCGGCGAGGCCTGGAGCAGTTCAACGCCGGGGAGTATTTCGAGCAACATGAAACCCTGGAACACGCATGGCGCGCGGAGACCCGTCCCGTTCGCGAAATCTATCAGGGCATCCTGCAAATCGGCGTCGCATGCTATCAGATCCAGCGGGGCAACTATGCTGGTGCGCTGAAGATGTTGCGGCGGGGCCTGACCCATCTTTCCCGCGCGCCGGATCGATGTCAAGGGATCGATGTGGCGCGCTTGCGGGAGGATGCGCGCCGCCTGCTGGAGCGTCTGGAGGTGTTGGGCATCGAAGGGCTTCCTCGGATCGATGCACGCTGGTTCCCCCGCGTGATTTTTGAGTAGAGCTGGACGTTGGATAAACCGGCTGATCCCTCGTTCCGATGAATATTGGGGCTGGGCGGGGCCGCCCTTAGCGACCTTCCCGGCCCCGAAACGCCTCTCACCACGAATCACGCGACCAGTCTATAGGAGTTAGGCTGTGGGGACAGAATGGCCAGGGCTGGACGAGTCCCTCCCCAGCGCTCTTCGGACCGTGGAGAGAGGATGGCTCGCATGAACGAGACATCAGGTTATCGGGGAAGCATCGACAGGCATTTCCGCTCCTAAAACCTGACGGAACAGGAGGTTCGATGAAAGCCGTTGTGATGCGACGACGTGGAGGGCCAGAAGTCCTGCAGGTGGAGGAGGTGCCCACCCCAACGCCGGGCCCGGGCGAGGTGCTGGTTCGCGTGTATGCCTGCGGCCTGAACCATCTGGATCTTTACACCCGAGCCGGCGCGCAGGGCCGCAAGGCGAAGCTTCCCCACGTCCTGGGTCTGGAGCCTGCGGGGGAGATCGCAGCCCTCGGCGATGGGGTAACCGAATGGAAGGTGGGGGATCGGGTGCTGGTCGGCGCTTTCATTGTCTGCGGGGAGTGTGAGTTCTGCCGGGCTGGGATGGATAACCTGTGTCAGCGGCGGAAGATCATCGGCGTGGACCGCTGGGGCGGCTATGCAGAGTATGTGGTGGCACCCGCTGCCAATCTCATGCCCCTGGGGCCGAACATCTCGTATGAGACGGCCGCAGCGATCCAGGCGGCTTTCGGGACCGCGTGGCATATGCTGGTGAGCCGGGCGCGCATCCGACCCGGGGAAACCGTGCTGGTGCTGGCGGCCGGCAGCGGCATCGGCACAGCGGCCATCCAGATCGCCAAGCACTTCGGGTGCCGCGTCATCGCCACCGCGAGCAGCGACGAAAAGCTGGAAAAGGCGCGGGCCCTGGGCGCCGATGTGTTGATCAATTACCGCGAACATCCCCGCTTTAGCCTTCGCGTGATGGAAGCCACAGAGGGGCGAGGCGTCGACATCGTTTTTGAGCACGTGGGCTCCGACACGTGGAAGGAGAGCGTGGCCTCTCTGGCCTTCCGGGGCCGTCTGGTGTTTTGCGGCTCCACCACCGGCCGATGGGGAGAGACGGATCTCTGGGGGGTCTTTTACAAAGAGGCGGAGATCCTGGGCTCCTTCGGGGCCACCCGGGCGGATTTCCAGGCCGTGATGGAACGGGTGGAACAGGGGATCTTCCGCCCGGTCATCGATCGGATCTTCCCCATGGAGGAGGCGGCGGAAGCCCATCGCTACCTGGAGGATCGGCGGGTTTTCGGAAAGGTGATCCTGCGGATCGTATAACCAATCGGATGAGCGGGAACTACTGCTTTGTCCAC